>JAAZGQ010000079.1 GCA_012511135.1 Bacteroidales bacterium
AGCATCAAAGCCGACCGCAAAGAAATTGCTCCCGGCAAAGAAAGCCGCCTCCGGATAATCTTTCAGGCAGACAAACTAATAGGAAACCTCCACTATACTCTGGAGTTTATTACCAACGATCCCAGGCAAGCGATAACTAAAATCCCTCTCACAGTCAAAGTCCTCTCTGAATGAAACACCCGGAAAACGATGCACAATATCAGGGATTGACAGTTAACAAAGGAATAAACCAGCCCCCTATTATCAATCCGTATTCAAAGAAAAGGAGTCAGAGAAAAACCTATTCTGTCGAAGAATTTGTGCAGGGAATACTGGCCGGCAACAATGTCATTCTAAGCCAGGCTCTAACCTTAATCGAAAGCCTGAGACCCGATCATCAGAACATGGCTCATGAAATAATTGAGCGTTGTCTGCCATACACCGGGCAGTCTGTGCGATGGGGTATTACCGGAGTCCCCGGAGCTGGCAAAAGCACTTCGATAGAGGCTTTCGGAATGGAGCTTATAAAACAGGGTAAAAAGTTGGCCGTGCTGGCCATAGATCCAAGCAGCGAACGAAGCAAAGGCAGTATTCTGGGGGATAAAACCAGGATGGAAGCTTTGTCGGTTGAACCTAATGCCTTTGTCAGGCCTTCACCCACCGGAGGATCACTGGGAGGTGTTGCCCGCAAAACCAGAGAAAGCATTGTGCTTTGCGAGGCTGCCGGCTTCGACACCATTTTTGTAGAAACGGTCGGTGTAGGACAATCCGAAACTGCCGTACATTCCATGGTTGATTTTTTTCTCCTGATTCAGATTGCCGGTGCCGGCGACGAACTACAGGGTATCAAGCGCGGCATTATGGAAATGTCCGACGGTATAATTATAAACAAAGCCGACGGCAACAATATTGACCGGGCCAATTTGGCAGCGGCTCAGTATCGCAATGCGCTGAAACTTTTTCCAATGCCTGAATCCGGCCTGCGCCCCGAAGTCATATGCTACTCGGCTCAACAGAGGACAGGGCTGACAGAAGTTTTAGACATGGTAAACAAGCATATCGAGCTGTTCAAAGCCAAGGGCAGTTTTGAGCAAAGACGCACGCAACAGGCCATTTACTGGATGCGTCAAAGCATAGACGAAGCCTTGAGAAACGATTTCTATCACCAACCAGAGATTGCCGCTATGATTGAAATAAAAGAACTGGAAGTACTGAACAACAAAAAAACCTCGTTTAGTGCTGCCCGCGAACTCCTCGATTATTACTATAATTCCTGAAGCTTTCAGCTTGAAAACGCCAGTTTTTTTTCAATTTCCTGACGGACTTCTTCCATCAGCCAACGAGGAGTTGAAGTCGCTCCACTGATCCCTATTCGTTCAAACCCTATGAGATCAATCTCATTTATGTCATGAGGGCCTGTAATAAAATAAGTCTTGTCGTTAACTTCCTTACATGCTTTGTACAACGATTTGCCATTGGAGCTTTTGGCATCGCTCACAAAAAATACCAAATCGTTGGCGGCCGCAAAATTCCGGATCTGAGGTACTCGATTGGACATATGACGACATATGGTATCGTAATGCTCAAATGAAACAGCGGGATTGATTCCGGCTTTTATTTTTTCCACCACCAGACGGTACTCATCAAGCGACTTGGTGGTTTGTGAAAACAGTATAATGGGCTTGCTGAGATCTATTCTGTCCACATCGGGTAGGTGTTCCACAACTATAGCTTTATTTTCAGTCTGTCCCACCAAACCGTTAACTTCTGCATGACCGGGTTTCCCGAAAATAACAATTTGAGTTTCGTCGTGTTTGTGTTCCTGATAGGCTTTGCGTATTCTTCTCTGCAAATTGATCACCACCGGACAAGTCGCATCAACCAGTTCCAGGCCTTGTTCCTCGGCCAGTTTATATGTTGAAGGAGGCTCACCGTGAGCGCGTATCAATACTTTTTTATTTTTCAGGGTGGCGAAGTCCTCGTAACGTATGGTCTTCATTCCTTTGTTTTCAAGACGTTCAACCTCCATATTGTTGTGTACGATGTCGCCCAGACAAAAAAGTTCTTCTTTGTTCAGCAACTGTTCTTCGGCTTTGGTGATGGCTTTGACCACTCCAAAACAATAACCGGAATGTTTGTCAATTTCTATTCTTGCCATATACCACTTCATTAAAACGATCTTCCAGCCAGGCATTTTGCTCTTCAGGACTCATTTGCCCGTTGTCCAGTTCTATAGCATCATCGGCTTTGCGTAAAGGGCTGGCCTGACGGTTCAAATCCATTTGATCGCGCATTTCTATGTTATGGAGAATATCTTCGTAACTTGCCTTAATCCCCTTTTCTTTCAATTCCAGATAACGTCTTTGAGCACGAACGGCTGCAGCTGCTGTGAGAAATATTTTCAATTCGGCTTCGGGAAAAACAGCCGTGCCAATATCGCGACCATCCATTACCACGCCCTTGTTCCTGGCCAGTGAACGCTGAATCCCGACCAAATATTGCCTTAGCTCGGGAACGGCACTGACAAGACTAACCACCCCGGCAACTTCCATGCCCCTGATTTCGTCTTCTACGTCTTCTCCGTTGAGACAAATGCGGGGCAGACCCTGCCCCTCGGTACAAAAACTTATGTTTATATCTTTAAGCCCCCCGATAAGAGCCTCCACGTTCAAATCCGGGGATTTAATCCAGCCTTTTCTCAGACAATACAAGGCCACGGCTCTGTACATGGCTCCACTATCGATATAGAGATAGGCATGCTTCTGTGCCAGTTGTTTGGCCATAGAGCTTTTTCCGCTGGATGAATGGCCATCGATGGCTACAATAATACGTTTTTCCATTATTTAAAAGATTCCCAGATCGGTCGACAAAGTCATTTGTAAAGAATTACCGGCAATGTGGTACTGAGCAAAAGAAGCTCCAATTCGCAGTTTTCGCACTGACATAGAAAATCCCGCAGTAAAACCGGTCAGTACGGTTCGTTGATCCAGTGATAATTCTGATTTTCGCCGGACGTTGTATCCCAGACTGAGTTGGAAATTATCAGAGGGCACAAATTCCAGGCCTATCAACATGTGTTTAAAAACTTTCTCAATAAAATTATCGTTGCTCACAGCCAGGCCCGAAGTTCCGTCAATATAGGGATATGACCAGGCGTTAAAACCCCAGGCAGTAAGAGTAAATCGAAAGGGAGCATGCATCAGGCCCTTAGTTACACCAAACTGAACATCCCAGGGTAAAGCTTCGTAGCTTTCGTCGTAGGGTTTAAATTGAGATCCCAGGTTTTTGATGGCAAAACCTGCCCAGATTTTTTGTTCCGGATTGGCATATTGAAGGCCCAGATCTATAGCCATGCCTATCGACGTGTACTGATCAAGCACCGAATAAACCAGATGCATATTAGCACCTGCCCTCCAACGGGGATCCAGCATAAAAGCATAAGCTCCGCTCATGGCCATATCTTTGGCGAAAAATTCACCGGTGGGCAGGTTTTCTCCTGCGCTGATCAGCTGTCCGTAATCTACGTAGCGCAGGGCGGCCATCCAGGAACTTCTTTCGTTTATCTTGCGGGAATAAGCTGCAGTCCCCAGATGTATATCGGCCAGGTAATTCATATAACCCAAGGCCAGCTGGTTGTGCATTTCCAGAGATAGGGCTGCCGGATTGTGCAAGCTTAAATTCAGGTCGCTTTCCGGAGAAGAAAGCACTGTTCCTCCCAGGCCTGCGGCATTACTTGACACAGGCAGGGTAAGAAAGCGATAGACACCTTCCCCGGCCTGTAAACTGAGCAGGCCGGCTGCAAGTATCACAAGCAAAGTCAACGCGTGTCGCATAATTCCTGAATTTTAAACCACCAAAGGTAGTGAATTTCCATCTAACATAGTGCGTCAAGTTTCTATATGATAAGCTCTGAAGAGATTTTTTTCTATGTCTTCTCTTTTTTATTAAAAATAATGTATCTTTGTCGGTCAACAGAACCCATTTCTTTTTTACGTCAAACACCATGGAAGTAAAAAAATCGTCAAGAGCCAATCTGGATAAAAACACCACCACCAATTTTCTGATGGGGCTGGTCATTGCTTTGGGCTTCCTTTTCATCGGATTCGAATATTCCAACACCGAAGTTACGGTGCAGGACATATCCGATTCTTCGGGTGAAATCGAAGAAGAAATGATGATAGAAATCACCAGGCAATACGTTCCCCCGCCCCCTCCTCCTCCTCAAACTGTACAAACTGACCTCATTCAGATTGTGGAAGACAATACCCTGGAAGAAGAAGTTGAATTCGAATCCATGGAAGATATTCCTGATGAAGCAGTTGTAATTACAAGCAGTGGAGACATCACAGAAGAATACGATCCCAACGGTGAAGTTTTTATGTTTGTTGAAGAAATGCCCGGCTTCCCCGGAGGAGATAGAGCCCTGATGGAATTCATCAACAAAAATCTGCGTTACCCGCAGCTTGCACTGGAAAACGGCATCTCCGGCCGTGTAATTTGTACCTTTGTTATCGATGGACGCGGAAAAGTGTCTGATATTCAGGTAATTCGTTCGGTTGATCCCAATCTGGACCGTGAAGCCATCAGGGTAATCAGCATGATGCCCGACTGGAAACCCGGAAAACAAAGGGGTAAACCCGTACGCGATCGCTATACTCTGCCCATTATCTTCAAATTACAGTAGCGGATATACCGATCAATAACAAATAACATACAAAATACATTAAGGGGAAACCGATGTATTTTGTATGTTATTTGTTACTTTATATAAAATATGAAAAGTATTCAGGAAATCAGCTCAATAATACAAAACGGCATCCGTGATATCGATTTTCCAAATCAGCCTAAGGGTTTATATGAACCACTAAAATACGTTCTTTCCCTGGGCGGTAAACGACTGAGGCCCCTGCTTTGCCTCTCGGCATGCAATCTTTACAGTGAAGAGGCACTTACACAGGCACTACCCCTGGCTCTTGGTATAGAACTTTTCCATAATTTCACACTGATACACGACGACTTAATGGATCGTTCACTATTGAGGCGTAACAAAGCCACCGTTCACATAAAATGGGACGAAAATACGGCAGTCCTCTCGGGCGACGCCCTGCAAATAATGGCCTACCAACATATTGCATCGGCTCCGGCAGACAAACTAAAAGACTGTCTGGATTTATTCAATCAGACGGCCAGGGAAGTTTGCGAAGGACAACAACTGGATATGAACTTTGAAACGCTGGACAATGTCAGCAAAGAGGATTACATCGAAATGGTACGCCTAAAAACAGCTGTCTTGTTGGGCTGTAGCCTAAAAATGGGAGCCATTGCCGGAGGGGCAACAGCCCGCGAGGCCGGTTTGCTTTACGACTTCGGTATTCACCTGGGCATAGCCTTTCAGATTCAGGATGACCTACTTGATGTTTACGGGGATTCTGAGATTTTTGGCAAAGCCATAGGCGGAGATATTGTCAACAACAAAAAAACCTTTCTTTGGATACATTCCATGGAAACAGCCGATACCCATACCCGCGGCCTCTTTTTGAATTGCATGAAGAGCAGCTATATGGATCGGGAGGAAAAAATAAAAATGGTAACAAGTTTTTACAACCAACTTGGGGCCAGAGAAAGTTGTGAACAACAGATGCTGGACCACCAGCATTCTGCCCTGAAAGCACTCGAGGGCCTGAGTATTGACAAAGAGAATTTAGTTACATTGAGCGAATTGGCCAGGAAACTGACCTACCGCCAGGTATAAAAAAGAAAGTTTGTCCAATTATGCCATACAGAAGATTGCCTAACACCGACAGTGCACGTATACGCGCTCTGGATGCCGCCACTAAACAGGGAGAAATAGTGGGCTTTCTTGATCTGGCCTATTCGTACAAGCTCAGAAACGATGCACTGTTGGTTTTGTCTCAATTAGAACAGGCCTATCACGAATATAACATAAACCTGGAGAGGCAAACCAGCAATAGCAAATCCTACCTGGCTCATCTCAAAACAGCCAGATTATACATTTCCCATTTCATACAGGTACTTAATCTGAGCGTCTTGCGCAACGAAATAAAAAAGGAGCATAAAAAGCTTTACCATCTGGATGTCAATCAACAAAGTATTCCCGATTTAAGCACGGAACAAGCCCTGATCGACTGGGGGAAAAACATCATCGAAGGAGAAAACGAACGTATCCGTAAGGGAGGTGCCCCCATATACAATCCTTCTATCGCCAAGGTTAAGGTGTTTTACGACAACTTTGTTGAAGCAAAAATTTCGCAAAAAATTCTCCAGCAGAATACTTCGCGCTCGTTGTCCAAACTGGCTCTCCTCAGAGAAAACGCTGACGCCATCATACTGGATATCTGGAATCAGGTCGAAGAACACTTTAAAGACCTTCAGGACGATGAAAAACGCAAACGATGTAAAAAATACGGTCTTGTGTATTATTTCCGTAAAAACGAAAAAAAAGGACAACATGATTGATACACATACCCACCTTTATTTGCCCGAATTCCATACTGATATCGAACAGGTTTTAAACAGAGCACAACAGGCAGGCATCACCCAATGCTGGATTCCCGGCATTGACCTTGACAGCCTCAGGGCCATGAGCGAACTTTATGAACTGATGCCTGTGCCGGGCTATTTTAGATTGTTTGCCGGATTGCATCCTTGCGAGGTGAAGGGCAATTATCGCGAAGAACTAAAGCAGATTCGCCAGGCTTTGCTTTCGGGAAAATACGACGGAATTGGCGAAATAGGCCTTGACAGGCACTGGGATCTTAGCTTTTTTAACGAACAGCTCGAAGCTCTTCGCATTCAGCTTGATTGGGCACTGGAATTTAATATGCCTGTGCTTATTCATACCCGCGACGCTTTCGACGAAATCATGCCCCTGATTCGCCCCTATTTTAACAAAGGGCTCAAAGGCATTTTCCACAGTTACGCCGGCACGCTGGAGCAAGCTTTGGAGCTATGCTCTGAAGGTGGTTTTTATTTAGGAATCAACGGAAGTATCACTTACAAAAATTCAGCTCAGAAGCTGTTTTTGAAGGAGATACCCTTACAATACATTGTAACTGAAACAGACGCTCCCTATCTGAGCCCTGTTCCCCATAGAGGAAAACGCAACGAACCGGCTTACATTCCATTAATAGTGGAACAACTGGCTGATATTTACCAAAAAGCGACAGAAGAGATTAAAAAAATCAGCTTTGCTAATCCCAATTGTTTATTTAATTATAAATCTAAGGACAAAGCTCTTGTATCTTATTTTTTTTTCGTAATTTGCGCCGTTTTTCTACGCAGTAGTGTTGTTGAACAAGGAGAGATGCTCGAGTGGCTTAAGAGGCACGCCTGGAAAGCGTGAATACGGTGTGGAATCGTATCGCGGGTTCGAATCCCGCTTTCTCCGCAAGATTACAAGTATTTAATTGACAAATAATAAAAACGTTTTAACTTAATCTTTAAATCATCAAACAATGAAAAAGTTATTTGCACTTTTGGCACTAGTAGGTATGCTTACGTTCAGCACAGCCCCGCTTGCTTTAGCTCAGGATGCCCTTACTCAAACCCCGGACAGCACCCTGGCAGCAGCCGATTCAACCGCAACTGAAGAAGTAGTGGAAGAAGTTGCCGAAGAAACTACTGCTATTGGCGGAGTATACAAAGCCCTCAAGATTAAATACATCGAAGGTGACGCTTTCTTTATGAGCTTCGTTGCCCTGGCTTTGATTCTTGGTCTGGCTTTCTCTATCGAACGTATTATTTACCTGAATCTTTCTCAAATTAACTCCAAAGCCTTATTGAGTAAAGTGGAAGAAGCCCTTTTGGTAGATAAAGATCTGGCTAAAGCCAAAGAAATTTGCAAAAATACCCGAGGCCCCATTGCTTCCATCTTCTATCAGGGATTGATGCGTATGGACGAAGGTGTTGAAGTGGCTGAAAAGTCAATTATTTCCTACGGCGGAGTGCAAACCGGCCTTATGGAACGTAACCTTCCATGGATTTCCCTGTTTATTGCCATCTCTCCTTCATTAGGATTCCTTGGAACCGTTATTGGTATGATCCAGGCCTTTGATAAAATCCAGCAAGTGGGTGATATTTCTCCCACTGTTGTTGCCGGTGGTATGAAAGTGGCTTTGATCACAACTGTTTTTGGTTTGATTTCAGCTATGATTCTGCAAGTGTTCTATAACTACATTCTCTCCAAAATTGATGGTATTATTAACGATATGGAAGATTCTTCAATCTCTTTGCTGGATATTCTGGTTAAGATTGAAGTAGCTAAGACAAAATAAGAATCAATCCTTTTATTTATAACTACTATGTCTAAACTTGTTAACATACTTCCAAAAGTGTCCCTGTGGCTGCTTATGCTGATATCCGTGGGGGCAATGATTTTGGTTTTTTCCGGTGGAGTGATCGATCCCGGAGCAGAATACAAGGAGCCGGTTTACGTCGATTATCTCCTGTACTGGATAGGTGCAATGATTGGGATTACTCTGATTATTACCCTTGGTTTTGGGTTAGTACAATTCGTTAAGGGTATGATCTCTGACACCAAAAACGCCTTACTTTCATTAAGCGCTATCTTGCTGCTGGCTGCTGTGTTTGTTGTAACCTTTATAACTAGTGACAACTCACAACCCATCGAAATTCTGGGATACGAAGGCATCCACAACCAAGGTGTGTGGCTCAAAGTGGTAAGCATGTTCACCAACACCATCGGCATTGTGGCTGGGGTGGCTATTCTGCTGATGCTTTTCGGCGGTCTGTTTAGAGTCAATAAATAATCTGACCCGGTTATAACAATTGTATTATGTCAAACAATAGAAAAGTTCCTCAACCAAATACCAGTTCAACGGCTGATATCGCTTTCCTGTTGCTGATTTTCTTCCTGATTACCACGACTATGGCCACAGATACCGGCTTGTCGTTGCGTCTTCCTCCACCTGTGGACAGTGACGTGGAACAAAAGGTTGAAGAACGCAACACCTTGGTGGTATTGGTAAGTCAGGACAACAAACTGATGTGCGAGAAAAAAGAAATCGAGCTTTGGGAACTAAAGGATATCGCCAAGGAATTCATAGAGAATCCCAACAACGACATCAATCTTCCCAAAAAAGTACTCGTAAATATCGATTTCTTTGGCGAGGTTGAAGTCACCAAACCGCACGTAATTTCATTGCAAAATGACCGTGGCACCAATTATTCAAAATTTATTGAAGTACAGAACGAATTGATTGCCGCCTACAACGAATTGAGAAACGAGTTATCGATCAAAACTTTTGGAAAAACTAATGCAGAATTGGACGAAGATCGCCAAAAGGCGGTTATCGACTATTACCCGCTGAAGATATCCGAAGCCGAACCCAAAGAATACTAATATCGATTATGTCTAAATTCAAGAAATCTCAAAAAAATGAATCCGGGGAGCTTAATGCTTCTTCCATGTCGGACATCATCTTTATGTTACTTTTCTTCTTTATGACGGTAACGTCGATGAAGGAGGTGGATTTTAAGGTAAAATTTGATTTGCCTCAAGCCACCGAACTGACTAAACTGGAAAAGAAGTCACTGGTTACCTACATTTACATTGGCCCGCCTACGGTACGGAACCGTGCCCGTATGGGTTCGGAGACCCGTATTCAGCTTAACGACAAATACGCCGAGATTGCAGATATTCAGGATTATATTGCCCAGGAAAAAGGCAGCATGAAAGAAGAAGACCAGCCCTATATGACTGTATCCCTCAAAATTGACAGGGATACCAAAATGGGGATAGTCAACGATGTCAAACAGGCTCTCAGGAAGGCCTATGCTCTAAAAATCAGTTATGCCGCCAATAAGAGGCAGAACGAACAATTAAGATAGAGAAATTAATCTACCAAAAAAGAAAGGCTGAGCAATACTGTTCAGCCTTTCTTTTTTATCAGGAATTCGTCATAAATCTATCCCCATAATATAATCGTTCATTAAATAACCCCGGCCAATATCCAAGTCATCTGAACGCAACACCTTCATACCCATTTTTTTATAAAA
>JAAZGQ010000080.1 GCA_012511135.1 Bacteroidales bacterium
AGATAGTGCTCAAAACCCAGGAAAGCATTCATATTGTTAAGCTAAGCGATATTATCCGCTGCGAAGCCGATCACAATTACTGTACATTCTACTTTGTCAACGGGAAGAAAATCGTGGTTTCACGTAAGCTGGGCGAATTCGAGGAGATGTTGAACGGCTTGTTCTTTTTCCGCACCCATCAGTCGCATCTGATCAATATCAACCATATTCTGAGTTTTGAGAAAAACGAAGGAGGCTATCTGAAGATGGCCGACAACAGCTCTGTGCCGGTCTCCAAGCGCAAAAAAGAAGAATTGCTCGAACTCTTTGGCAAACTTTGAACTTTGAAGCAAGAGTTTTCCCGAATTTCTTCAATAACTGACCGAATGTTCAGGCAAAGCCGCCGAATATTCATTGACTGAAAATTTTCATTTCTTTTGCACTATACTTGTCCTTAATTATTAGGCTAAAACCAGCCCGTGTTATGGACTCAAGTGTTGTAAAACCAAAAATCAAAATCTCCAACGGCGATTCGATTCATCTGCTCGATCCGGACAGTATTCTGTTTTTCCGGACCGAAGGCCAGGGCTGCACAGCCCTGTATCAATCGGGTAGAGAGATCGCCCTGAACCTAAAGCTTGATATGCTCGAAAAAAAGGTGAGCAGTTTTTTCCGGATCAACGCCGATTGCCTGGTCAATTTGTTTTACCTGAGTGATGTATCCCTGGCCGATAAGACCTGTGTCGTTATTGGCAACCAATACAGTTTTCCGATAGACCCCGACAAAAAGCAAGTTTTGCTCGAGGCCTTGAGTAATTTTTCTGATTAGAATCTTCTCAAACAAATTTTTATTATTCACTTTTTAAACCCCCTTTCTTATGAAAACACTACTTTCTCTTTTTTTCTCTCTGGCTTTTGTGGTTAGCTTGAGCGCACAAGGCCTTATTGTGGTACAAAACGATACCAGTACCAGGACCTTCTATACCATACCTGAGGCCGTTGCTGCTGCGGTAGACGGCGATTATGTGTACATTCCGGGGGGGAACCTTCCAGGTTTCCGGTTTGGTTATTAATAAGACTTTGAACATAATTGGAGCCGGCCACGTACCCGAAGCCTCTGCAGCCACCGGAAGAACGGTTATCAACGGGAACATCAGGTTTATGGGTGGTTCAGATTTTAGTCTTCTGCAGGGAATCTTTCATGACGGAGAAATCTGGATTGGAGAGGGAACTACCTCAGATGGGATAACTGTGTCGAATATTCTTTTAAGTCGTTGTAATCTTGATATATTGTATTTAAGTGCCAGTTCCTATAGTGCCAGCGCTTCTTCCGCTCAAAATATCATGGCTAAGGATTGTATTTTTAGAGCGAATGTAGTTTGCCAAAATAACAACCGGGGGCATTTATTCAGTAATTGTATTTTTCAGGGGCAGATTAATTATCTAAGCGGCGGAATAACCATTAACAATAGCATCTTCCTGCACAACTCTCCCTTGTATAGTGTTACTTCGGCTTTACTTAACAATTGTATTTTTTCAGTCGAATCGACTCCCATTTATAGTGCCGGAGGAGCCAAAAGCACCTTCAACAATTGCATTTTTGGAATGAGTGCCTTTCCTACCAACGAAAGTTCTTCGGATTATCATTATTTCAACAACTGCCTGGCCTATGGGTCCAACGTTATCGACTTGTTTGCCAATGTTCCCGAAGCCAGGTTTGATTATATGTTCGATTTCCATCTGGCCGAAGGCTCTGTGGCTTCGGGCTTTGGATTGGAGGGGACCGATTGCGGTATATACGGAGGCGCTGAGCCATACAAAGAAGGCGCCATACCTATCAACCCGCATATTCAGTCGATCTACATCCCCGGCACCACCGACGGCCAGGGCAAATTGAATATTTCGGTCACCGTAGAAGCACAGGACAATTAATTCCGGCGCTATGAGAAAATTTTATCTGATCTTGCTAAGCCTGTGTGCTGTGTACACAGGAATAGCGCAAAACAAGATAGCCGGCTATCAGTACTGGTTCAATCAGGCCACAGACAAAACCGTGGTGACGATTGATCCGGTCAGCCAGGTGGATCTCCTGTTGGAGATTGATACCGGCGGTCTGAAAACGGGCATCAACATTTTGCATCTGCAAGTGTTCGACCAGGATAGCCTTTTCAGTGCGCCTGTGCAGGGATTCTTTTTGAATCAACCTGCCGGCCGACCTGATTTCGGGCTATCGCTACTGGTTCAACAACCAGGCCGAAGAGGCCGTCGATGTAAGCATTACCCCCGGTCAGTTTGTAGACTTTACCGGAGCCATAGATGCCAGCTCGCTGGTGGA
>JAAZGQ010000081.1 GCA_012511135.1 Bacteroidales bacterium
CTTTGTCTTACCTCAGCGGAATGTGGAACAATATGCTGCTGGGCATTTCAGCAGACCGGGACATTCCTGTCAGTAAACTGAATCAGCTGGCCGATCGTTTCATGATGCTGCAGCCGACTCCGGAAACAGTTGAAAGTGGTTTGATTGACGTCTTGTTTTATCCCTCTGAAATGATGCAGTTTTTTGCCAATAAGCTTGACTCGGTCAAGGTTAAAGATCTTAAAATGATAAACGTCAGGAATCTGAATAAAGTCCCGGAAAAACAAACAGAATTCATCAAAGAAAAAGTCGCCGTTCTCTATGCTCAGGGAGAAATAAGTTCGGAAGCTTCCGGCGGCATCAGCAGCAAAAACCTGGTTCGCGAAATCGACAAGCTTCGCGAAAACGAAAGTGTTAAAGCAGTGGTGCTCAGAGTGAACTCTCCCGGTGGCAGTGCCTTTGCTTCCGATCAAATCTGGTTTGCACTCAGCGAACTGAAAAAAGAAAAACCTCTGGTAGTTTCCATGGGCGATTATGCCGCTTCGGGCGGATATTATATCTCCTGCATAGCAGACAAAATATTTGCTGCTCCTACCACCATTACCGGTTCAATTGGCATTTTCGGCATGTTTTTCAATGCCCGGGAACTCACCGAAAAGATCGGCCTGGATTTTGACAATGTCAAAACCAATCAACACGCCGACTTTGGCGATTTCTCCAGAAAGATGACTCCGGCAGAAAAATCCCTGATGCAAACTAACGTCGAAAAAGGATACGATCTATTTGTGGAGCGTTGTGCCCAGGGCCGCGAAATGGAAAACAGCCAAATTCGCAAGATTGGCGAAGGCCGGGTCTGGACAGGAGAACAAGCTTTGGAAAGAAAACTGGTAGATGAACTGGGTTACCTGGAACAAGCCATTGACGCAGCCGTAGAACTGGCTGAACTCGAAAATTACAGGGTGGTAAGTTATCCGGAGAAAAAAGATCTGATGACCCGGGTGCTTGAAAGCATGAACAAAAATGTCAAAACGCAGTTGGTGAAAGATTATTTATCGGAATATTTCCCCGGCCTTCTTGAATTGGCAGAAACGAAATTAGAACCAGGCGTTTTAGCAAGAATGCCGTACAACCTGATTATCCAATAAAACTCTATGCCTCCAAAACACCCGGCCCGGCCTGCTTTGCTCCCTTTGTCCTGGATTTTTGGAGGGATAGTGCGTTTTCGCAATTTTCTTTACGAAAAGCGTGCTTGCCGGGTAAGTACTTTCGGAGTACCCACTATCTGCATTGGTAATATCAGCGTGGGTGGTACCGGCAAAACGCCTCATACCGAATATTTGACCACTTTATTACAAGGCCGGTACAAGCTGGCTGTGTTAAGCAGAGGATATAAACGCAAAACCAAAGGCTTTGTGCTGGCAGGTAAAGACAGTACTGTAGAAGACATCGGAGACGAAGCCCTGCAAATAGCCGGCAAATTTCCCGAAATTACCGTAGCTGTCCACGAAAACCGGGTAAAAGGGATGGAGTTGTTGCTCAAAGCCAGACCCGAAATCCAGCTCGTTTTGTTGGACGATGCTTTTCAACACAGAAGGTTGAAAGCAGGACTTTCTATAGTGCTGATGGATTATGGACGGCCTGTGCACGAGGATTTTCTGTTGCCGGCCGGTAATCTGAGAGAAAAGCCTGAAGCTTTATCAAGAGCCGACATACTCGTCTACAGCAAATGTCCGCCGGATATTGCGACAGAGAAAAAGAAAAAGATGGCTTCTTATTTATCTCTAAAAGACGGACAAAGCCTGTTCTTTTCGGGTATACGCTATGGTAAACTCCGGGCCGGTTTTCCCGATAAGGGAGCTTTCTCTACCCTAAGCAGTCTGGAAGAACTCAAACAAAGAGACTGTGAGTTGATGTGCTTTTGCGGAATTGCTTCTCCTGAGAGTTTTGTCAATCATGTCAGACGTTTTTTTCCGCAAGCTCCTGCCCTTGTTTTTGCCGATCACCACGAATACAAAGAAAGAGATGTGGCAAAAATCCGGGAAGCTTTTGGCCATCTGAAGGCTGAGAACAAAGGCATCCTTACTACTCAAAAAGATTTTATGCATCTAAAAAACAATCCTTTGTTTGAAAACCTGACTCCTTATATATATTACATAGAAATAGACATTCATTTTGTCGATGGGCAGGAAGAAGTCTTTAAAGAACTAATAATCAATTATGTACGAAACAATACAACAAACTCTTAGCTGGCTTGAAGCCAACACAAAGCTTAGACCCTCTGTAGGCATCATCCTGGGGTCCGGGCTGGGGAACCTGGCTGATCATATTGCATCGCCCCAACGAATCCCCTACAAAGACATTCCGAATTTTCCTGTGTCAACTGTCGAAGGGCACAGCGGCAATCTGGTGTTGGGTATGTTGGGAGGCAAAGCTGTTATGGCCATGCAGGGGCGTTTTCATTATTACGAAGGTTATTCTATGAAAGAACTCAGTTTTCCTCTGCGCGTGATGAAAGCCTTTGGCATTAAAACCTTGTTTTTGTCGAATGCTGCAGGGGGCCTGAATCCGGGTTTTAAAGTTGGTGATATTATGATGATTACCGATCACCTGAATCTTTTTCCTGAACATCCTTTAAGAGGCAAAAACGACTCCCGTTTGGGCAGTCGTTTCCCTGATATGGGGCAGCCCTATTCGAAAACATTGATTGACAGAGCCACTGCAATAGCCACAAAGCTAAATATACCCTTGAAACAAGGAGTATATGCAGGCTGGCAGGGCCCCAGTTACGAAACACCTGCCGAATATCGTATGTTGCATTTGCTTGGAGCCGATGCCAGCGGAATGTCCACCGTGCCCGAAGTCATTGTTGCCCGGCACGCAGGCATGGAAGTTTTCGGGCTCTCTATCATAACAAACTCAGCTTTATCGGCAAGTACCGAACAAGTCTCTCATGAGGACGTTCAGGAAGCAGCCCTTAAAGCTCAGCCTCTTATGACAAGCCTGATTACAGAACTGATTAAAACCTTATAAGCATGGAGCAAATGGAAAATATTACTCAGCCTGCCCGGGCGGAACGCACCGAAATAGCCAGCCTCGGAGAATTTGGGCTTATAGAACACCTGACTGCAGGAAACACATTAAAACAGGAAACCACAAAATTGGGGCCCGGTGACGACGCTGCCGTACTGCATTACGGAGAAGAAAAAGATCTGTTATTGAGTACCGACCTTTTGCTCGAAGGTATTCATTTTGACCTGAGCTATGTTCCTTTGAAGCATCTGGGCTATAAAGCAGCAGTGGTAAACTTTTCGGACATTTGCGCCATGAATGGCATCCCGGCTCAACTGACAGTTTCCGTCGGTATTTCCAAGCGCTTTTCCGTAGAGGATATGGACGAACTCTATGCCGGAATCAAACTGGCCTGTAAGGTTTACGGGGTAGATTTAATCGGGGGCGACACCTCGGCTTCGCTGACAGGGCTGACTCTGTGTTTAACATGCACCGGTAATGTAGAAAAAGACCAGGCTGTATTGCGTAGCGGAGCCAAAGTCAACGACTTGATTTGCGTCTCGGGTAATCTGGGGTCTGCTTATATGGGATTGCAGCTTTTGGAGCGTGAAAAACTGATTTATCAGGGACAAAAAGATTTTCAACCCGACTTTGCCGGCAAAGAATACCTTTTGCAACGCCAGTTGCGTCCGGAAGCTCGCAAGGATATCGTTGAAAAACTGGCTCAGAAAAATATTCGCCCGACATCTATGATTGATATTTCAGATGGTTTGTCTTCTGATTTAATGCATATCTGTAAACAATCTAAATGCGGTTGCCGAATTTACGAAGACAAATTGCCCATTGATTATCAAACAGCCTCCCTGGCCGAGGAAATGAACATGAACCTGAGTACCGCTGCCCTGGACGGTGGCGAAGATTACGAACTTTTGTTTACTGTGCCTCTGGAACTGCACGATGCAATTGAAAACTGGACAGATGTAAGAATTGTTGGCTATATCTGTGCCGAACAAGACGGACGCAAACTTATAACCCGCGACAACACCGAAATTGATATCATAGCTCAGGGATGGAAAATGGCCTGATCTGACCTAGCTAGCCGATACTATGAAATTACTGCATGGATTAGCCTTCTTATGCCTTTTTATGGCCAGCTGCCTGCTGAGCTCCTGCCAAAAAACGGATCAGTCGAAATTACGAGCCCGTATGCAACAATGGGACGACGCTTTGTGGGAAAAAGCCGGTATTGACGACACCGATCCCGGGGCTATGCTGGACAGTCTGGAAGGCATTGATTACAGGACCTTGTCTCATAAAAACAGAGCATATTACCATTTGCTGGAAACAATAGCCAGGGACAAATCGTATTATGTATTTAAAAATGACAACGCCATTTCTTTGTCGGTGAAATGGTACAAAAAGAAAACGGATTATTACAATTACAGCCGCAGTCTGTTTTACCACGCTATAGTATTATCGCAAATTCATACCAACGATTCTCTGATGTTTTTTTCGATTAAAAGGGCCGAAGATGTCTATCTTGAGAAACAACTGGATGATTCTTTGCTGTATGCCAGGATTTGTGTTTTTATGGGTAGCTTACATTATTCAAGAGGGAATTACGATATTTCAAATAATTACTACGAAAAGGCAGCCTCCATTTTTAAAGCTATTGGAAATACGGATCGCTATATTTCAGCCAAAATGAATCAGGTATGGTATC
>JAAZGQ010000082.1 GCA_012511135.1 Bacteroidales bacterium
ATCCAGCCGCCTGATAAACAAGAGATAGGTAAACTGCTCAATCACCGTGAGCGGGTTGCTGATACCCCCTGTCCAGAAGGTGTTCCATATTTTATCGACCTGCGATTTGAGTTGTCCGGTAACCATATTTCAGTATTTGTAGTCAGGAATAAACAAATCAGTGAAGTTGAGGCAAGGGTTTCCAAAACTTCAATCACTTTATTGGCAAACATAAGTAAAAATTTTCAACCTTTCGGCCTTGCACCCGATGGCATTCATTACAAAAAAGCCAGCCAGAATGGCGTTTTAATTTTCCCTCCAAAGCCCCCGATTATTCTCCCTGGCCTCTCGTTGCAATCTGACGAAAGTTTCGGCATGCTCCACATTCGGAGGTACTGTCATTACTACTGCATAGCCCCTCTTAACCTGTTCGGCATTGACAAAAGTGCCATTTCTCAGGTAAACGTATGCCAGAATGCGCTGATACCTGTCGTATTTGTTTACGTCGTATACAAGCCTGACCATTTGGTTTTCAATCATTTTGGATAAGAAGGCTTTTGATTCTTCGGCATAATGGCCAACTTCACGGTTGCGTGTGCGGCGGGTTTCGGGAGCATCTACGCCAATAAGCCGAACCCTTTCTTCATTACCCGGACTGGTTTCAATAACAAATGTGTCGCCGTCAATTACTCTTGTTACCCTGTGGTATTCTCCAGGAGCATTTCTCTGATGGCCTGAACCGCACGAAAGATCAATGATTGCAAAAAGAAATAGGAAGAGCAAGAAAAACTTTTTAGTCATAATTAAGAAGGTATTTGTCAGCCTAATCACTCAAGAGTCAGCTGATTATTCCTGTAATCGATAGTAACCTTACCAAAACGGTTTAAGGCCGACTGCCCTAAAAGCAAAGGAGCTTCCATGTTGTGCACAACCGAGGCTTCCACGTTTGTTAACTTTTTATTGCCAATTTGCACTTCCCTTAGGTTAATCCGTGTACCCTCTGAAATAGTGCCGGTGGCATCCGAGAAATATGAAGTTCCCAAAATGTCACTTTCTAAAAGTTTGCCTTGCCTCATTAGGAAAATGGCTTCGGCCGCTGAAATGGAAATAATGGATGCCCCGGTGTCAAAAATGAATTCCATGGGGATGCCGTTGATGGTGATCGGCACATAGTAGGTCCCACGCTCCTCCCGCATTTTTAAGATGTTTGATCCGCCTGCTCTTTGAACCTGAACAGATTCAGTTCGTGAGGCCTCCCATCTTTCCTGCATTCGCTTTTTCTTACCTGTCTGGCTGCAGGAGGACAGAGTAAGTGCTAGTAATAGCGCAACAGAATATAGACTTAAAACCGACCTCATAAGTTCACTTAATTACTCCCGGTTTGGGGATTATGTGAATAAGAAAGCGCTGGTTCAAGCTATCCCTTTCCAGCGGCTCCCTAGGCACACCTGCTGCTCCGCTTCCAGCTATTATTAATTCACAGTTGGGATTATTCTCCAAATCAATTCCGTTTTTTTTCCAGAATTCTTTCAATCTTAATGCACGCTGAAAACTTAAAACATCATTGTTATAATAATCGTTTGGGTTATTATACGGAATAGATGCTTGTCCCTCGATGATTACTAAATATTGGACATTAATGTCTTGTCGGTATTCGAAGGCACGGGTAATACTGTCAATGATATGGCCTGCTTCTAATAAATCCCTTTGTAAATCGATTCTTCTCTCCGGTGGTTCAATTGACTCAAAATGAAACTGTCTTGGAGGAAACCAAACATCGAGATTCAAAACATGTTTCTTGTACGCCTCTTTATATTCAAAATATTCTTCAGGCAATTCCTTTATTGCTTGTTCAATTTCCCGGATCTTATCAAGTTGTGCTTGTGTAGCCCTAACTTGCCTTACCAGTACCCCAATGGTCAGAATAAAAAGCACCAGCATAATAAAAAACAAACTGGTCATAAGGTCCCCGTAACTTGGCCAGAAAATGGAAGGTTGTTTTGCCATCAGAAGATTGATTTAACCAAAAGGATAATCTGCCAGACAATTACAGCACTTCCAATAATGGCTCCGCTAATGTAGAAGGTTAATTTTACTCCCTTTTCGAATCGCTCCTGCCAGGAA
>JAAZGQ010000083.1 GCA_012511135.1 Bacteroidales bacterium
CCCTGGCCGCCCGCTTCTTCGTAACCGGTGGTGCCGTTAATTTGTCCGGCAAAAAACAGGCCTGGAACCAGCTTGGTTTCCAGAGTGGCTTTGAGTTGAACCGGATCAAAGTAATCGTACTCTATAGCATAGCCCGGACGGAAAATATGGACTTGTTCAAAACCGGGGATTTCTTTTAGGGCTTTAAGTTGGGTTTCCAGGGGCAGGGAAGAGGAAAAGCCGTTCAGATAATACTCTTGTGTATATTCTCCTTCGGGTTCTAAAAAAAGTTGGTGTTGATCTTTGTCGCTGAAATTTACAATTTTGGTTTCTATGCTGGGGCAGTAACGAGGCCCAATACTTTGAATCTGCCCGTTGTACATGGGCGATAGTTCCAGATCTTGTCTTAACAGATCGTGTACGTGTTCGTTAGTGAAGCAGATCCAGCAACTGCGTTGTTTCAGGGGTCTGGGCTTGAAATCCAGATAAGAAAACTTATGAAAATCGTTTTCGCCCTTTTGTTCGCTTAACTTGTCAAAATTGACAGTTCTTGCGTCAATGCGCACCGGGGTGCCGGTTTTCATTCTGCCACAGCTGAAGCCAAGCTCGCGAAGTTGTTCGGATAAACCCAGTGAAGCCCTTTCAGAAAGCCGGCCTCCTTTAATTTGATTTTGTCCGATGTGAATCAGACCGTTTAGAAAAGTTCCGTTGGTAAGTATGACGCTTTTGGCTTTAAAGCTTACATTGAGTTCTGTTTTTACTCCTTTTAGGCAGCCATTTTCAATCAGCAATTCTTTAACTGTATCCTGCCAAAGAAATAAATTGTCCGTGTTTTCTACAACCCGCCTCCATTCCTGAATAAACTGCTGGCGGTCGCTTTGTGAGCGTGGGCTCCACATTGCGGGACCTTTGGAGCGGTTTAGCATACGAAACTGTATGGCTGTTTTGTCGGTAACGATGCCAGTATAGCCTCCAAGTGCGTCTATTTCTCTGACAATCTGACCTTTAGCTATTCCTCCTATGGCCGGATTGCAGCTCATCTGAGCTATTTTGTTCATATCCATTGTAATCAACAGGGTTTTAGAACCCATGTTGGCGGCAGCGGTAGCGGCTTCACAGCCTGCGTGACCGGCTCCTACTACAATTATATCGTACGAAAAAGTCATAGTATAAATTCATTTCAGGAACTCTGTTCCTATTTTGTGAAATTTATCAATTCCAGCGCTTTGTTTTCTTCTTTGCGCATAATTGATTGCTGATCGGCTGTTTTATCCTGGAAACCGCAAAGATGCAATACGCCATGTATCAATACCCTGTGCAGTTCCGTTTGAAAGGCTTGTTTTAATAGCTCTGCGTTAGAAGCTATAGTTAGAGGCGAAATAAACAAATCGCCCGAAATACTATGCGCCGAACTGTAATCAAAACTAATAATATCGGTAAAATAATCGTGGTTCAGATATTGCTTGTTTACTTCAGCAATTCTTTTCTCGGAGCAAAAGATGTAATTGATTTGTCCCGTTTTTTTTCCATAACTGGCGGCTACTTGTTCAACCCAGTCGCTGATCTTGTTTTTGTCCAGTTTAGGTGTGGCAATATCTTCCTGATGAAATTGAATCATAAGTAAGATTATCAATGAAAAAACAGATAAGCCAGCAGGATAGCGGCGATGATACCGGCAAGATCTGCGATCAATCCGGCTGAAACAGCGTAGCGGGTGCGTTTTATGCCTACAGAACCGAAATAAAGAGCTATTATGTAAAAAGTGGTATCTGTAGAGCCCTGAAACATACAGGCCAGGCGACCCACAAAAGAATCTGCCCCTTCCATTTTCATAGCTTCCACCATCATGGCCCTGGCTCCGCTTCCGCTCAGTGGTTTCATCATTGCCGTGGGTAAGGCTTCCACAAAATCAGTGTTGATATGCAGGCTGTTGAAAAGCCATGCGATGCCGTCGGTCAGGAAGTCCATAGCGCCGGAAGCTCTGAAAACGCCTATTCCTACTAACATTCCTACCAAGTAGGGAATAATTTTTACCGAAGTTTTGAAGCCGTTTTTTGCTCCGTCAATAAAGCTCTCCCAAATATTGATTTTCTTGTACAGACCTCCGGCCATGAACAGAATGATAATGCTCAACAAGCTGCCGTTACTTAGCAGGCTGGAAGCGATACTCATACTTTATTTGTCCAGATGCATAAGCCACAGTACCAGGCCGGCAAGTAGCAGGCTCATTCCCCCCAGCCAGGCAAATACGGTTTTATTCAACAGGGAGATGCGTTGACGAAAGCCGACATAAAGTATTGCCGTCAGGCTGGCCACGTAAGTGGCAATAATAATGGGAACAAAAACATCTGTGGGATTGGCTGCGCCGAGTATTGCCCGCTGTGCAATCACGCTGATTGGAATTATGGTCAGCCCCGAAGTGTTCAAGGCCAAAAACATGATTTGGGCGTTGGAGGCTGATTCTTTGTGAGGATTCAGCTCCTGCAGGCTTTGCATAGCTTTGAGTCCCAGGGGAGTGGCGGCATTGTCCAAGCCTAGCATATTGGCCGAAAAATTCATAAGCAACTCCCCGTTTACCGGATGATTTCTGGGAACTCCCGGGAACAGCTTTGAAAAGAAGGGCCCCACTATTCGAGCCAAAAAGCGTATAGCCCCGGCCTTTTCGCCTATATTCATAAAGCCCAGCCACAAAGACATAATTCCCACCAATGGCAGGCAGATGTCCATAACGGCAAATTTTGCCATATCAAAGCTACTGTTCATGATACGCTCAAAAACAGCATAATCATTAAAAAACAAGCTTTGAACCAGTGCAAAAATAAAAGCAACGATAAAAAACCCCACCCAAATATAATTGAGCACCATACGCTTTCTTTTATGGAGGGCAAATATAGCGTAAGTGAGAGCAATAGCCAAAATAAATTTTGGCTATTGCCGAACGAAGCTATATTCTTGGGCGCAGCCCAAAAATATAAGTTAAGTGCACCCTCCGTGAGTCTATTGCCGAGCGTACTTATCCTCCTGAGCGCAGCTTAAAAAAAATTATTCAGCCCAGTCCTTTCGATATTCCCCGAATGCGTGTATCTTTGAGCCTCACTTCGCAGCATGAATGATCAGTTTGACATACGCAGCCGCCGGCTGAACGA
>JAAZGQ010000084.1 GCA_012511135.1 Bacteroidales bacterium
GACATCAAAGAAAGTCTGCTGGAAAAAGCCACGCAAAGAGGCTACGATGTTTCCAAACTGATTTGGGTGAATCAGGACCGTCATCTGTAAAAAGTTAAACCAAGCTCAATTCCTGTTTTACAGCCCGGATAACTTCGATAAAATCCTTGTTGAGCCCGGGTTCGGTAATGCCCTCTGCTTCATTGAAATTTTTGGCAAACTGAGGCAGTGAAAAACGCTTGATGACTTTTGCCGAAAAGCGTCCGATCAGATCTTCTCCGGCCTTCAGGGAACCTGCCCCGCCACGGGGGCCCGGAGAAGTAGACAAGAGAAGAACTGGTTTATTGCTGAACATATCCCGTTTCACTCTGGAAGTCCAGTCCATTAGATTTTTGAAAGCGGCATTGAAGCTGCCGTTGTGTTCCGACATGGAAATAATGATAAAATCAGCCCCATCGAGTTTATCCAGAAAACGTCTGATAATTGCCGGATGGCCCAGAGTGGCTTCCAGATCTACGGTAAACAGGGGCAAATCAAAATCCCTGAGATCAAGGATTTCAATTGTATTGTTCTGTTCAAAGAATTGAGTGGTATATATCGCGAAGCGGCGATTGATTGAACTGGAACTGTAGGAAGCTCCAAAAGCAAGAATATTCATATCAGTATAGTTAATTTTGTCACAAATATATTGATTTATCTCTGAAATTTCTTGCTTTGCGCTTCCTTAAACTATTTATACTTTGCTTAGCGTTCGAACAAAAAATAGGGCATCAATAAATCTTCGAAATTGATGAAACCCCGGTTGTGTTCAGCAATATGTTCCAGTACAAAGACGATTCCCTTGCCAAAAGCTTCGCGGGAGATGGATTCGTGAGTTAGTCGCACTGTCTGGTATGGGAAACCAAAGATAACTTCGTGTTTGCCTACTATATTGCCGGCCCTGATGGAACTGATGGAATCTTTTTCCAAATCAAGGGCATCAGCAATTTTTAAAGCAGTACCGGAAACACCGGTTTTATTTTTAAAGTGTTCTTCTAAAATTTCGATATCCGCATAGGGGGCAATCCGCTTCAAACATTTAGAAGCCAGCAACAAAAAATTCACTCCGACGGTAATATTCGGAGACCAGAATACTGCTGTTTTTTCGGACAGGCTTTTAAGTAATTCCATTTCGTGGGGGCCATAATGCGATATGGCGGATACGATTTTTATCTTCCTTTTAGCTGCCGCTTCACCGTAATAATAAATCCCTTCGGTCGAAGAAAAATCAACTATGCAATCTACCGGATGTTTATCCAGCAAAGCTTCTACTTCGATGTTTTCTTTGGAAAAAATCAGTTTGGGTGTTTTCAGGCTGGTATCTGTATATTGAAATGGCAGCTCTTTGTTGCCGGTAGGATTTCTGCGCAAGACCCATTCCAGAGTAAATGCCTCTTCGCTCATCAATACAGAGGCTACCGCTTTGCCGGTTCTTCCGAATCCGATTAATCCTATTTTCATTGGTTTACAAGGCTAGGTTTTTTTATACCATACATTCATACTCTCAATCTTGCCCATAATCTGAGTGTTGTTTATCAAGGTTCCGCTATATCTGTAGGCCATGTTCATAAATGTTTTGTTCATGGGCAAAGAATGCAGTCGGGCGATGGTGTAAAAAGTTTGACAGCCGGCTTTGGCCAGTTCCTGTTCCATAAAATTCAGCAATCTCAGGGCCAGTTTCCGGCCTCGATGCTCTTTGTTAACCGCAAAATCGGTCATTTCTGCATGTTGATAAGCAGCGCTGTACTCCGCAGAACTAACTGCCACAAGCTCACCGGAATGAAAAGCCCCAAAATACCGGGTATCGTCCTCCAACATGCTTTTTACTAAAAATTCCGGATCAAATATAGGAAAAGGATAGCTATCAAATACCTTTTTGAAAAGTTTTGTCATTTCATTAACATCTTCCTTTCCCAAGGCTTTGAGTAAATAACCGTCTGCAGAGACGACTTTAAAAGGAGTAAGCTGCTGCAATAATAATTGTTGAAAATTATCCATGGCCTCTTTTTCAGGCAGCCTGCGGCTGGCAGAAAAATATTTCGCCATAAAAAAGGCATCTTCTTTGTTGTTATAAAAACCGGGAACCCAGGCTTCTGTTTCGTAACCCGCATTAATAAACGAAGGCAAAAAAGAGGCCGGCAGTTTGGCGAAGATTTTGGAATAATTCTCTTTTTGGGCTTCCTGGTCCAAATATGGAATAATCTGCGGAAAATCATCCGGATGAAGGTCCATCAGATAAATCCGGCTGCTTTCTTTGCCCGGGGCCAGTCTGGACTTCAATCTCATACTGTTTCGTTTAATTCCAAATTTTCGGCGTTTTCGGCGCTTTCAGTATCCTCAGCTTCTTCAGCATCATTACGTCTTTTAAAACGTTCATTATCTGCCGGAATTAAAGAGATGGTATCGTCATAATCCGAAAGCAATTGTTCGATGCCGATGGCATTTATTTCTTCGCCGTCTTTTAAATTCAATTCAAGACGGCAGTCTTTACAATTACGGTCACATAATGTCGATTTATATTCGTCAGGTTCCTGATAAGAAGTAATAACCCCTTCGTAATTTCTGAGAATCACTTTGTTGACACTCCAGGAAATAATATAGTTGGGCATCACCGGAATCTTGCCTCCTCCACCCGGGGCATCCACTACATAGGTAGGCACGGCAAAACCACTGGTGTGTCCTATCAAACTCTCCATTATTTCTATTCCTTTGCCCACGGGGGTTCTGAAATGAGAAAGTCCTTCAGAAAGATCGCATTGATACAGATAATAAGGCCTGACCCTGTTGGCTACCAGGCGATGAACCAATTCTTTCATTATTCTCGGACAATCGTTGACATCTGCCAACAAGACTGACTGATTGCCAAGAGGAATACCGGCATCGGCCATTCTGGCCAGGGCTTTACGAGCAGATGCAGTAATTTCTCTGGGGTGATTGAAATGGGTATTAATCCAAAGGGGCTGGTGTTTCTTAAGCATATCCACCAGATCCTGGGTGATACGATAAGGCAATACTACCGGTGTCCTGGTGCCAATTCTAATTACCTGTACATGAGGTATGGCCTCCAGTTCTGTCAAAATCCAGTCGAGGTAATCGTCGGACAACAAAAACGGATCACCCCCGGATAAGAGCACGTCTCTTACCTGAGGCGTATTGCGGATATAATCTATTCCTTCTTTTATCTGTTCCCTGCCCGGTATGGAATCGACGTCGCCAACCTTACGTTTGCGGGTACAATGACGACAATACATGGCACATACATTGCTGACCAGAAACAAAACCCTGTCAGGATAACGATGGGTTATTCCCGGAACCGGACTGTCGTGGTCTTCAGACAAGGGATCGCCCATCTCGCTGGACGAAACGATCAATTCTCTGTTGTCCAGAAAGGATTGTTTATAAACCGGATCGTTTTTGTAATTCTCTTTATTAATTAATGACAGATAATAAGGGGTGATAGATAAGGGAAAACGATTGCGTGTTTCGTTTAACTGTACTTTTTCTTCTTCACTAAAGGAAATACCTGTTAAATATTCAAAATCCTCAATAGTTTTTATGGAATGCCTGGTCTGCCACTTCCAGTCGGTCCACTGTTCTTTACCGGCAGCAGGATCAATCTTTGATGTAATTTCCTGTTGATGTTTTGTAAAAATAATTTCTTTCATATTGAATGGGGTTATTTCTTGCTCTGAAGACCTTATTCTAATGAAGGAATCAGAACTTATTAGTCTTGGTCTTGCTTAGCCTTTTTCGCTGAAGAATAAGACTGTGTAATTGTTTTTTGCCAAAGTGTAATCCCAAATGGAATTGTTGGTTTTGATGACGGTATTATTCCGAAAGAACCAATGACAACATCCTTTTTGACAGAGCTGGCGGATGTGTTACCTGCGAATGATTATGTATGGCAAATAAATGCTTGCCGTACTCAGAACTTTTAAAATCACTGCAAAAATAGTGATTTTTTTGCAGAATGGGCGAATTTTAAACATGTTTTTTCCCTGTATATTCTGTTTAATTATTGAAAATCAATTTTTTATCTGAATGAAACAAAAGAACGAATTTCATATTTTCGCTTTTAAATTCAGGTTTAACTTAAGCATATTGCCCTCGCGTTCCAAAATAATTCGCAGGTTCTTTTTTCGACTTTGTTCAAAATATCCTCTCAATTCGGACATGCTCATAGTAAAAGCACTGTGCCCATCTACTTCGTGGATAATGTCCCCTGGAAGAACCCCGGCCAATGCTGCAGGAGAATTGGCCCAAACATCAAGCACTTCGTACCTGGGCAGGCCAACAATACTTTGAATCACCTCCAGCCCGGCAACATTGTACGAAAATTTCTTGTTAAAATAACTGTTGGGGCGCAAATGTAACTGTCGACCAGCGATATCTATAAATAAATTGAAGCGGCTTAACAATTGATTGCCAATAGTTCCATCACGGCCGGTATTGATAACTAAATCGGAAATACAGGCAGAATCGGGAAAAACAACTACCGGATTTTTTAAGCAAAAATCGCCCATACATGCAGCGGGAATTCTGGCGAGATAACCTGTTATTTCACCGCTGATGCCTTCTCCAATGCGGCCATAGATTTTTTTTTCAGGTATTGGCAAAACTTCCGAACCCATTGTGCGGAACCAGGCAAAAAGACCGGCACCTGTATCCAGAAGCATCTTGTACTGGTGTTCCTTGTTCTCTGTGTCTTTGACTGAGAGAGGGACATAAAGTTTTTGCTGTTCCACTATCAAAGGCAGGCTATGGTATCTTCCTGGCAACTTAAAACTTTCTCTTTCGTAAAAAGTAAGTCTCTGGGCCGTAAAATCAATTTGTACTATATGATCTTCGAACAAATCGGAACCAAGTAAGCCGTTAACAGGACTGCCTATTTGCCGGCTAAGCTCCAGCACATCCTCCTGCAGCAAAGCCACCGTTTTGTTTTCGAATGCCAGTTTATTACCTAAATGAATAGTATTTTTTTCGCTGACAAAAGCATAAATAGGATTATTACCACCCAGCCCCTGCACAAAACGTTCATCGTTAAATACCAGCGATAAACTATCGCCGGCCTGAAGCTCAGTAATGATAGTACTCCGAATTCCCGTATCCAGAATAAAATTAAGTTCGGACGACTCATTAATTCCGGCTTTCACGAGAATATAACTACCCAGCATACTAAAGGGGACTCTGGCAACACTTTTGTTTTGCCCGTAGCAAAGATTTGCTGTTATTAAAAACAACAAAATGGATAGCTTAGCCCAGGAATTCATGTTTGAAAATTTTTCGAAGATATTTATTTTTAACTGAATAAATGAATTTCATGTTTATCTTTGTGAATTATAAACGCTTTTTATCTAAGATTTGATTCATGAATTCCCTTCGATTATACTGTTGTATTCTGCTGATGGCTTTCTGCTCGTCAGCCTTGTTTGCTGCATTCATCAGTCAGGAACAAGCCAGGGAGAACGCCCGGTTTTTTTTCATGAACAGACATCAAGACTTATTGAGAACTGCTCCGGAATTGAGGCCTGTTGTATTGGACAAATCAAATTCTTTCACTAGTAAAGAAGCAAGCGGAGCTTTTTATATTTTCAATCTAGGAGAAAACCGTGGTTTCATACTGGCCGCTGCCGACGACAGATTAAAGCCGGTGCTGGCATACGCTGACGCCGGAGCTTTTCCCTCTGAGCAAATTCCTGATAACCTGCAAGCCTGGCTGGATTTTTATGAATCAGAATTTCAATATCTGATGAATCATAATCTTAGTATAGCGGAAGAGGGCTTTTCGCCAACAGACTTCTCAAGCTCTGCCAGTTCTGTAGAAGCATTGCTCGGTAATACCAAATGGGATCAGCTCTATCCTTATAATTTGCAATGCCCTTACAGTGAAGTATATTCAGAACATACAGCTACCGGCTGTCTGGCCACAGCCATGGCTCAAATTATGTATTACCATCAATGGCCGCTAAGCGGAACAGGTTCCAACAGTTATAATCTTGATATTAACGCTGAAAATTTCTATTTATCGGCAGACTTTGGTCAAACACAATACGCCTGGCAGAATATGCTGGATACTTATAATCCGGAGAGCACTGAAGAACAAAAACAGGCGGTTGCCCTCCTGATGTATCACTGCGGAGTAGCTGTAAACATGGAATATAACGTAGCGTCTCAGGGAGGCAGTTGGGCCTATCTTTCCGATGCCGGAGCAGCCCTTAGCAAATACTTCGGATACGATTCTGATTTACAGATGTACACCAGAGATTTCTACAATTTTGCCGAATGGTCAGGCTTGATACGTTCGGAACTGGATGCCGGCAGGCCGGTACTATATCGTGGCGGAGGCATTGACGGTAGTGGTCATGCTTTTGTTTGCGATGGTTACGACAGCGATGACTTTTATCATATCAACTGGGGCTGGGGAGGCTACGGTAACGGCTATTTTTCGTTGAGCACACTGGATCCAAACTACCAGGGAGCCGGCTACTCTGCCCTGGGCTATTCCTACGGACAAATGATGTTGGCCGGGATTCAAAAACCAGACAACACAAGCAACATAAATTATCAGCTCAATATGTACAAAAACGGGCTGAATACTGAGAGCATAAACTTGAAAAATATCAGCATTAACAAATTCGATCTGAGTTTTGGATTCATCAACGACGGCCTGAGTACTTTCAGCGGCAAAGTCGCCATTGGCGTTTATCAGAATGAGATTTTGCTAAAAACTTTAGGCAATCTTGACTTAACAAACCTGATCACTTATTGGGGATACGAAAATTATACTTTTCAGGATTTGTCTTTATCCGGACTGGAAGAAGGCAATTATCAACTTGTTGTGGTACATAAGAGCCAAACCAGCTCAAGCTGGCAAGAAGTCGCCGGCAGTTCAAAATTGAATAATTATATTAACGCGACTATCACCGGCAATTCAGCCACCTTCAGTATTCCTGATATCTCAGCCCTACTTAGACTGAACGCAGCAATAACTACAGAATCAACTATTTACCAGAATCGTAAGGGGCGATTTAACTTAAGCCTGCAAAACACAGGTCAGGAATTCTATTCCTATGTGAGTTTATATATTTATGATCCGGGCAATCAGGATAACTACCAATACCTGGACAAGGCCCTGTGTCTGATTCCGGAAGGAAGCATGTACAGTATTCAGCTCAAAGGACTCATTGAATTGGAGCCCGGCAATTATAAAGTTATGGCCATTTACAACATCAGCAACGATCAAATAACAGAAGAATACAGCTTGATGCCCCAGCCTGAAGTTGATACCCTGCAAATTACCATTATGGCAGAACCTGCCCCGGCAGAATTAATCCTAAATAAGAAGCCTGTTTTTGAAAATAGCGTCTTGTACGCCGAAGCCGAACAAAAACTCCATTTGGAAATCACGAATAAAGCTGGCTATTTTGACGAAATAGTCAACGCCTTTTTCTTTGCTCCCGATAATAATTATTCAGTAGGCAGCCTGAATGCTAAAGAGCTGTTTATTGACCGGGACGAAACCAAAAGTCTGGAGCTCGAGGGTAACATTAATCTGGAAGCCGGAAACTATCGTCTTGCTTTATATTATTATCAGGAGGCCTGGACCTTGATGCAACCGGATACAGCATCTGTAACAGACTTTCAGCTGGAAGCTGCCACCCACATCCCTAAGTCTGCCATCGAAGAAGAATTAAAATTGGCATCCAATCCGGTAAGAAATCGTTTACTCTTGCTCAATGCCGGGCCAAACATCCGGGCCGAGATCATGAATTTGAACGGTAGTTCCTTAGGCCTGTTCAATACTGCTGATATTTCCGTAGAATATTTACCTGCGGGCCTCTACCTGCTAAAAGTCTATTCCGGAACCAAAATCACCATATTAAGATTTATCAAATTATGAGATCCACGATTAAACTACAGCTTCTGTTCAGCAGCTGCCTGCTGCTTGCGCTCAGCTTAACCGGTTGCAAATCAAGCCGACGCGTCAATCAACCCGAAATACTTACAATAGAAAATACGGCAACAGAAAGCGGAATGGCAGCCCTGCCTCCTTGTCTGGTATACAAAACCCGGGCAGACTATGCCAGCAATGTTCCCGTTTTGCTCAACAAGCAAAAAACAGCTATTATCAGCTACCCTGCCCCTTCAGATCTGGGGCCGGAGGGTAAAACAGCCATTCCTGTCGCTTTGGAGCAGGGTTATCTGCTAGACAACAGAGGCATCGCCCCCAATGTGGCTTTTTTGAAATATACCTACAAAGAATACGCGAGCCTTAAAAAAGTTCCGGGCAAAGAGGAATTATTCAAAAATATTATAGACAAATATCCTCTGATTGAACTTTGGGATTGTGGGACAAGAAGTACCGAAAATTGCGACATCGAACGCTTGAACAAACTTATTCGCGAAGATTTTCCGGGCTGCAAGTCAATTGTATTGATGCTGGAGCCTCCCAGTCTATAAATCTCTAAAACTATAAGCAATCGAATCGGGACTGACATTTAGAACCAGATACGAGGGTGAAGGATGAGAGTCGCTTAAGGCGTCCAAAGTCAGAAAGCGGATGTTTCCGAACACGGCAGTATGCCTTTGGTGATCGTGTCCGCTAATGACCATATCCACCTGGTGTCTGAGGCATAAATCCAATAAAACTTCCAATTCTTCCACATAGGGATTGGTAGCAACCATTTTACGCAACCTGATCCAATTGTTGTGGTTTACCAATATACAATAACGATACAGGGAACGTTCGTTCAGGAGTAATTGCTTTAACCATTCCAGTTGTTTTGCCCCCAGGCTGCCGCCCGAGTTATCCAAACAAATATATAAATCACTGGCCTCCGGAGTCTTAATACTAAAACTATAAACCGAGCTGCCAAACAATTGTTGATACTGTTTCCAGCCCTCGAAATAGAGGTCATGGTTGCCGGGTACAGGAAACAAGTTCAGCGAATCTTGTGATGGCAAGGCTGCGTAAAAACGCTGATAATCTTCGGTATGACCCGTAGTCAGGTCACCGGCCATAAAAACAGCCATGGGCTGCCGGAGCAAAGCCTGATCCAAAAACAAGTCAAGATTTGTAGTGCCGCCCACATGAATATCTGAAATGGCATACAAGTCATATTCGCTTTCGGTACTTGTCAGTGTAGCAAGAGGATGTTGATCATTCCAATTCATGGATTGCTCAAAACGTTGATCCGCTGTTTCATAGGAAACTATAAAACCTCTGGGTTCAAAAAGCTGACAGGCATGCAGACAGAGGCCTAAACAGCATAAACTCAATTTCCAAATGCGGGAGTCCATATCAATCCTGTTCTTAAAAAATAGCCAAAATAATGGGCACTGATGTTGAGAGAGCCTGCCGATTTATACCAATTCTCGAGATATAAGCTCATACCGGGAGCCACAAGATACTCGGCCTTCAAATTCAACATGGGATTGGTTTCCTGATTGATCAGAAAATGATCTCTGTTGGTCAGACTCAGGCTGATATTCCAGGGCTTCTCCGGACCGTTCACAAAATAAGCAATGTTGTAAATTAAATTGAAATTTTCGCGTAATACATTAGCTTCCACTTCGTACGAAATGGCCTTCTCTCTGACACGATAAGTCTTGAAATCCTGCCCCAAATCAAACTGCCAATGTTTCAGCCTCATGTTGACGGCCAAACCCCAGTCTGTAATATACATTAAGCTCGAAAAATTTCGATACTGGCAAAAGGCTTCAAAGGCCAGCGTTTGCTCTCCTATTGAAAAGGACCTGCCTGCAGCCAGTTCAGCTGCCGAAAACACCCTTTGGGCGGGATGAATCAGCAGAAACTGTGTGCCGGCATTAAAAGTATAGTTATCCCAACTGTACGAGCCCGATAAAGCCGTTGAAACATACAAAGCCTCCGAAACATTGCTTTGACCCAAATCCAGAGAATAATTCAGCTCCAGCTGAGACTTGACAGGAAGGTGGCAAGCCAGCATTAAAAAAATAATATAGAGAGCTTTAGTGTTGTTTTTCATAATCAGACTCCGTCTTGATTTGAATCAGGAAGAGATTACTCCCGAACCTACCAATTCATCGCCCCGGTACCAAACGGCAAACTGCCCGGCCATTATGCTGCGTTGTTTTTCTTCGAAAGCAATATACAAAGCGTCGTCGAAACAATACAAGATGGCCGGCTGCAAAGCCTGACGATATCGTATACGTACTGAATATCCTGCTGATTCTCCGGGTTTCAATGCCATATCGGGCCTGATCCAGTGCACTTCCTGATGTTGAATCTTAAGGGCTTTTCGGTACAGACCCGGATGATCCTCTCCCCTGCCCACATAAACACAGTTGTTTTCAACATCGGTAGCAAGCACATAAAGCGGTTTTTCGGTTCCGCCCACATGTAAACCTTTGCGCTGCCCTACGGTATAAAAATGGGCACCCTGATGTTCGCCCAGCACTACTGCATCGGAAGCACGATATTGATATGGACGGGCTTGTTTTTTGATTTTTGCTTCCAGATCGTCGGGATATGAGCGTCTGTATGCCTTGAAATCGGAAGGAATTTCCAGTATCGGGCCTTTTTTGCTGCTTAGTTTTTGTTGGAGAAACACGGGCAGATCCACCTTGCCGACAAAACAAATGCCCTGGGAGTCTCTTTTTTGTGCCGAAGCCAGGCCCAGTTCCCCGGCCAGTTCCCGCACCCTGCCTTTGTTGAGCTCTCCTATGGGAAAAACAGCCTGAGAGAGTTGCTCCTGGCTTAACTGACATAAAAAATAGGATTGGTCTTTGCTCTTGTCGCGGCCGGCCAACAGGCGATAATAAACCCGACCGCCGTCCTTGCTTATACTGTCGCTTCGGCAATAATGCCCGGTGGCTATCTTTGAGGCTCCAAACTTTTGAGCGGCTTGCAGGAAAGCATCAAATTTTATTTCCCGGTTACATAGTACATCCGGATTCGGAGTCCTGCCCCGGGCATATTCCTCAAACATATAATCGACCACCTGATGACGATAAGTATCACTCAGATCAACCACATGGAAAGCTATGTCCAGTTTGCGGGCTACCAGTTCGGCAATCAGCACATCCTCTTCGTAAGGACAGGCCCCCGACAAGGTGCCGGTAGTGTCCTTCCAGTTGATCATGTAAACGGCAATAACCTCATAGCCCTGCTCTTTGAGCAAGAAAGCGGCGACGCTAGAATCAACGCCGCCTGATAAGCCAATGACTATTTTTTCTTTCAATAGTATGTCTTTTGCCCTCTGTTAAAGCCGGTTTAGACCGGAATTAAACCACGGATAAGGATCAATACCAAAAGCGCCAGAATAGCGTAGAGTTCAGGGAATACAGCCAAGACCATGGTCATACCAAACACGTTGTGTCCGGAGCCAATGGCAGCAATACCGTTGGCACAAACCTGAGCCTGGCGTATGGCCGAAAACAAACCGGCAATACCTAGTCCCAGCCCGGCACCAAAAATGGCGGCAGCAGCATACCAGTCCATACCCGGAAGCAAATAAGGGCTCATAAAGAAAAAGCCCACAAAACCGTAGAGGCCCTGAGTAGAAGGCAAAGCAGACAAACCGATGTAGGAGCCGGACTGATCAGGATTCTTTTTTAAGGCTCCGACAGCGGCGTTACCGGCTATGGTTACACCATATGCGCTACCCACACAGGTCAATCCGACCATTATTCCAATTCCGACATAAGCTAATACAATAGGTTCCATAATTTGAGTTTTAAATTTAGTTGATAGTATTCAATTTTTTAAAATAATTCTTTTATTGGCTATTTAATTGGTTGGTGCCGATTTTCTGAAAGGATTATAAGCTTTGCCGCCTC
>JAAZGQ010000085.1 GCA_012511135.1 Bacteroidales bacterium
GACCAATCCTGTCCTCCAAGGAATGCAGGCAATTCAAAACTCCTGGTTGGTGCCAACGAACCCGAAAAATAATAAACATGATCTTCGGGATCGGTAATAATCGCCCTAAGTGGTTGCAAAGCAAAAATCAGGACAATGATCAGAAAAAAGGACTTTAAGTAAGACATACATCATAGAATGAATGGACAATCAGATAAAAGGCCAACAATAGGTCATTTTTGAAAGAAAATCTCACAAATATAAGTCTAAATCGTTTTAAACAAATAATAATTATGAACAATTTATATTAACCACCGGTACAATATGAGTTAATAAGCAAGCTGTCGGGAAGGGTACAACAATAGATCCTTTTACTAAGAAGCAGCTATTCTTTATGGTATAAAAAAAGAGAGTGTCTCCAGAAAAAGAAACACTCTCTTAAAAATATCGGCTAACAAATTTTCCTTAAGGAATGACTATTTTATTAGCCCAAAAATCCGAGTAAAATACCGGCAGCCACAGCCGAACCGATAACACCAGCCACATTCGGACCCATCGCGTGCATTAATAAATAGTTTTTAGGATCGTATTTTAATCCCATTACTTGAGATATTCTTGCCGAAGCAGGAACGGCAGACACTCCTGCATTTCCGATTAAGGGATTGATTTTGCTGTCTTTGGAAAGAAACAAATTGAAAAATTTCACAAAAAGAACGCCTCCGGCTGTAGCAATTACAAAAGAGAAGGCTCCAAGAGCGAATATTTTGATTGAATCTAAAGTAAGGAATTGCGAAGCCTGAGTAGAAGCTCCCACCGTTAAACCCAGTAATATGGTGATAGTGTCAATAAGCGGACCTCTTGCGGTCTCAGCCAAACGTCGGGTTACACCGCTTTCTTTAAGTAAATTTCCTAAAAAGAGCATACCCAGCAATGGCAAACCAGAAGGAACCATAAAGGCAGTCATTAATAATCCGGCTATCGGAAAAATAATTTTTTCGGTAGAAGAAACTACACGTGGAGGTTTCATTCGGATAACTCTTTCCTTTTTTGTGGTCAGCAGTCGCATTACAGGTTTCTGAATTACCGGGACCAAAGCCATATATGAATAGGCCGAAACGGCTATCGCTCCCAAAAAATTGGGTGCAAGTTTTGAGGAAAGAAATATTGCCGTAGGACCGTCGGCACCTCCAATAATACCAATTGCCGCAGCTTGTTTAGGATCAAATCCCAAATTAAGGGCCAAGGCGTAAGAAACAAAAATACCGATTTGTGCAGCTGCCCCTACCAGCATCAGCTTGGGATTGGAAATAAGCGAAGAAAAGTCTGTCATGGCCCCGATACCAAGGAAGACCAAGGGTGGATACCACCCTTTAAGAACACCTTGATGTAAAATATTAAGCACCGAGCCTTCCTCATAAATACCCAGTTCCAGACCTACTTCTTTGAAAGGAATATTACCTATTAACATCCCGAAACCAATAGGTATCAACAACATAGGTTCAAATTCGTGACGTATGGCAAGGTAGATGAATACCAAGCCTACCACTATCATAATCAAATGTCCCGAAGTCGCATTGGCGAAACCGGTATATGTGAGAAATTCTTTAATATTCTCGCCAAAAAATTGCAAAAAATCTCCCATATCAGCCTATAATTACTAAATCAGCACCTTCGAGCACAGAGGCTCCTTTATCAACTTTTACTTCCAACACAGATCCGTCCCTGTCACTTGAAATGGTATTTTCCATTTTCATTGCTTCCAGCACCATCAATTTTGAACCGATTTTAACCTGATCACCCACTTTGACATTAATACTCAGGATTACTCCGGGCAGAGGAGATTTTACGGCACCTCCGGGACTTTTGACTTTGGCTTGTGCTACCACGGGGGTTCCCTGAGAAGTGACAGGAGCTGCAGCCGGTTTAGTTGCGATAAATTTACTTTTGTCGGGGCGTTCTATTTGAACAGCATAAGGTGTTCCATTAACTTCAAGTTCAATCAAATCTTTTTGTTCATTGATAACTTCAACTTTATACTGAGAACCGTGAATGTTGTATTTAAACTCTTTCATTTGTGATTGATTTTTATAGCATTATTATTGGGGCAGTTTGCGCAAACCATAAATTTTGGAACTCCAGGGAGAATAAGTTCTTCTTGTACGTTCAATAGTAATAATTGTATCTTCAATATCGTGAACATCGTTGTCTAATTCGTATAGAGCAGCAGAAATCGCAGCAATAACCTCACCCGGAATCTCGTCAACAGCCACAGGGGTACGAATTTTTTCTGCTTTTACAGGTTTAGCCGTTACTTTACGGAATCCTACGGCAAACCAATAAAAAAAGAGAAACAACAACACCAATACAGAAAAAACAACTGAAATCGCCGAAAGAGTCATTCCAATGCCTAAGGGGTCATTCGTTGCAAATTTTTCCACTTTTTCGTTCTTGTCCAGAGTGAAATTGTTGGTGCTGGGGGTGACACGTCGCAATATCTGCCAACCCTCTTCGCCGTCTATAGGACGGGCATAACTGAGATCGGCAGCCAATATGGGAACGACCACACTATCAATTAAGCTTTTACCGTCAGAATTGAAAAAGTACAAAGTGTTTACACCAGCAGTGTCCAAGGTGAAATTGACGTAAAAATTACCATTATGTGGCATCCCGTTGGCATAAAACAAGATATGCTGACGTTGTTGAATTTTGGTCAGAACATCTCCCTTTGGTATCATATACATAGTGGGATTGTTCCGGTCATTGCTTAAATAACATCCGCCAATGTCTACCACATTGTACGAGGCGTTAAACAATTCAAACCATCCCGACCTTTGACCATATTCATCAATAAAATTTGTTTTGTTATTTACCAAAACTTCGTTGAAACAGGTTCGGGTCACCTGGGCGTAAAGTGCTGTATTAAGCAAGGATATTAAAACAAAAAAAACGATTCGAATCTTCATAATTACAAAGGAATATTACCATGCTTTTTGGCGGGATTGGTCAATTTTTTGGTTTGCAGCTGTTGCAAAGCTCTGATTACGCGGAAACGTGTATTCCGAGGCTCTATAACATCGTCAATATAACCGTACTGAGCGGCTCTGTAGGGATTCTGAAAAGCTTCGCTGTATTCAGTTTCTTTTTCGGCAGCCAGTTTTGCAGGATCTTCAGCTGCAGCTACTTCTTTGGCATACAACACCTCTACTGCGCCCGAAGCACCCATAACAGCAATTTCGGCCGTTGGCCAGGCATAATTAATATCACCGCGCAATTGTTTGCAACTCATCACAATATGAGATCCGCCGTAGGATTTGCGCAAAGTAACAGTAACTTTGGGTACTGTGGCTTCCCCGTAAGCATACATCAGTTTTGCACCATGCACAATTACACCACCGTATTCCTGTCCGGTACCAGGCAGGAAACCCGGAACATCAACCAGAGTCACAATTGGAATGTTGAAGGCATCGCAAAAACGAACAAATCGGGCAGCCTTTCTGGAGGCATTGCAGTCGAGCACGCCGGCCAGCATTTTGGGCTGATTGGCTACTATACCCACCGATTGTCCGTTGAAACGGGCAAAACCGATGATGATATTTTTGGCATAATCTTTATGTATTTCCAGAAATTCTCCATTGTCAACTACGGCACCAATCACCTCGTACATATCGTAGGGTTTGCTGGGACTGTCGGGGATAATCTCGTTCAGGGAATCTTCCAAACGATCGATGGGATCGGTACATTCCATCAGGGGAGCTTCTTCCAGATTGTTTTGGGGAATAAAACCCAGCAACTTGCGGATAAGGCTTATGCCTTCTTCTTCGTTTTCTACTGCAAAATGAGTCACTCCCGATTTGGTTGCGTGCACAGAGGCACCTCCTAGTTCTTCCAGTGTTACATCCTCGCCGGTTACGGTTTTTACCACCTTGGGGCCGGTCAAAAACATATAGGAAGTTCCTTTGGTCATCAGGGTAAAATCAGTCAAAGCCGGAGAATAAACAGCACCACCTGCACAAGGTCCAAAGATGCCGGAAATTTGCGGAATGACGCCCGATGCCAGAATATTGCGTTCAAATATTTCGGCATAACCGGCCAGGGCATTGATTCCTTCCTGAATGCGAGCACCGCCGGAGTCGTTGATTCCGATGACGGGAGCACCCATTTTCATAGCCTGGTCCATTACCTTGCAAATCTTTAGCGACATGGTTTCGGAAAGAGAGCCGCCAAAAACGGTAAAATCCTGGGCAAAAACATAGACGAGACGTCCTTCGATTGTTCCGTAGCCGGTTACCACTCCGTCGCCTAAAAAATGCTTTTTGTCTTGTCCGAAATTAGTGCAACGATGTTTTACAAACATATCGAACTCTTCGAAACTGCCTTCGTCCAATAGCATATTGATACGCTCACGGGCGGTGTACTTTCCTTTGGCATGCTGTTTTTCGATTGCTTTAACTCCGCCGCCCAAACGGGCTTCTTCGCGGAAAGCAATTAATTCTTTTACTTTTTCCAGTTGATTACTCATCGATATTGGTATTTATTTGTTAGGATCTTCACACAATTCGGTCAATACGCCCAGGGTAAATTTGGGATGTAAAAAGGCTATATTGAGACCTTCTGCTCCTTTACGCGGAGTTTTGTCAATCAGACGCACACCTTTTTCGGCTGCTTTATCGAGTTTTTCCTGTAAATTTTCGACGGCAAAAGCTATATGATGCACTCCCTCACCCCGGCTTTCGATAAACTTGCCCACCGGCCCTTCGGGATCTGTTGATTCCAGCAGTTCAATTTTGGTTTGACCTATCTTGAAAAAGGCTGTTTTAACTTTTTGTTCGGCGACTTCTTCAATGGCATAACATTCCAGACCTAAGATGTTTTCAAAGTATGGTATGGCTGTTTCCAGACTCCTGACAGCAATGCCAAGATGCTCAATATGTGTTGGTTTCATAATTATGAATTAGGTTTTAAAAAAAACGCTGCAAAGATAGGAATTAATATCGGGTATAACCCAATTAAATACCCAAAAACAGTCCTTTTTTTTACATAAATATTCCTATTTGAGCAAGTCTTGCAATAGAAGCAATGCATCTGAAGTATTCATTTCTTCGGTTAAGTCAAAGAGGGAAATTTGTTTTCCCTGATAGCTTAGTTTTTGGTTATGCAAAATCTCCAGGGGAATTTGTCCAAAAACCTTCAGTAATTGTTGACCAAAAGGAAAAGACTCAAAAGGCAACAAGCAATTATCCCGATCAAGATCCGATTCAAAACGCTGCAATTCCAGTAAGGCTTCTACCGGACCTGCCGACAAATGAATACCGTTGTAACTTTGTGAAATTTCAGCCAGGCCCAATTTCTGTGCCTGAAGATACAGTTCGTTTCTGAGGCTTCCGGGCATAGCCTTCCGGGGATTGGTTGCACCGGCAAATCGGTTTCTTAAATCTGTCCAATCCTTGTCAGCCGAGATATTCATTACTACTATGCATCTGCCAGGCTGGGTAAAGTGTTCCAATTGTTTGGGGTGAAAAGCATTCAATACATACACCGTTTCCAGGTCAATACGCCATTTTTCGGCATAGGTTCCACCGGCCAGTTTATGATTTTGGCCGTTTTGCCAGAGGCAATCCAGTGAGTGGGCATTAAAAAAAGGATAAGCCTCCATAAATTCAAGGCCTCCCATTATCTTAGCTTCATCAGCTTCCAATCCAAACACTTCTTTAAAACGGCAAAGTGCTTCGTCGCCCAATGTTTTTTTTCCTTCAGCGGCAACCTGACTGATCACTCCGTAATGACGGCGAATCAGGTCGTGTTTCTTTAAATAAGCAGCCGGCAAAACGCGAATGCTGTGTATACGCAATTGATTTTCAGTGATTTTATCCAGAATTAGCGTCAGTACTTCCCTAAGCCGGATATTCGGATCTTCCCGGGTAATTTCGGGTTTGATAAAAAACAAAGCATTGTTCTTTAAAAACTCCGACTTTGTGTCGGAATAAATAGTCCGAATGTCCGAAGAAGAGGTCTGAGCTTCGGCTATACTGTTGAGCAATTTTTCAAAAGGCACAGAGCTGCTAATCATATTAAAAGATTTAATGGTTGATATTGCTTCGCAGAATTTTTTCTTTTTCTTCTGACCAGTACCCGCAATCAAGTTCAATAAAGACCGAAGTATAAGGAATTAAAGATTCAGTTTTAATTACCACCACATTAAACAAGCGGGCTGCTTCATCGAGTTTGTTAAAAATATCCTCATGTGGGATCTGTTTGAAATGGTAAGCAGAACAAGTATTCTGCAATTTAAGTTTGAAATCGCTAAGCCCTTCACAAAGCTCATCGTCCATAAAGTCCAATTCTTTGTCCAGATAAATAACGGGACGCACATGAGGGGCTTTTTCCAGAGCATTGAGAACATTTTTGAGTACTGTCTGTAATTCATCCCCCGAGTTCAGGTAACTAATGCCCTGCGAAGATTGCAGGGGATAAGCTTTGTCCACCACCAGAATCCAATTACGGTGCCCCAGCAAAGGCAGCAGATTTTCTAATTCTTTCAAATATTCCATACTAAATAAAGTGCTATTGTTGTCCCAATTTCCTCTGATTGAATTTCTTCTTTTCGAGGGCGAAAGTAGTAATTATATCTCAGATAAAAGACATACTTAAATGCTTTTACTATTAATGACTAATTTATCATTTTTTTAAAATTGTAGAACAGAATACAGGGCAATTTTGCTATCTTTGCCCCGTTATTGTGTATACATTGGTGTTATCATGCAAAATAAGACCTTATATATTTTACTAGCCTGCATAGTACTCCTTTTTGCTGCAGGGCTGTTCTTATTTGTTGACAGGCATAACAAAAGTCAGTTAATCAACGAAATCACCTCCCAGTTTGAATTGGAAAAAGAAGAACTGGAAGACGGTTATTCCCAACTGGCCCTGCAATACGAAAGTTATGGCATTCGCATTGGCAACGATTCATTGGCTGAGCTGCTCGATATAGAACGTACCAAAAACCTGCGCCTGCTCGAAGAAATAAGGACTCTTAAAGTGAACAACGTTAGCCGCATCAACGAGCTGCGCAAAGAATTGGAAACAGCCCGTGGTGTTATGCGTTCCTATATTATTCAGATTGACTCGCTCAATACCCTGACCATGCGTTTACGCAAAGAAAACGAAGCGGTATCCAAACAATATCAGGAAGTCAAACAAGAAGCCTCTCAATTGGCCAAAGCAAATACTGCGCTGACCGAAAAAGTGGTGCTGGCTTCTATGTTGGAAGCACGCAATATAGAGATCAGGACTTTAAACGAAAGAGGCCGTGAAATAAGACGTTTAAGCAAGATTTCCACCATAGAATTCAATTTCTACCTGCCAAAGAATATCTCAGCTCAAGTTGGCGAAAAAAATATTTACCTGATTATATTTCAACCCGATAACACTCCCCTTATTAAAAATGAGGAAAATATATTTGAATTTGAAGGAACTCAACTTAATTATTCTGTTTTCAGACCGATAGAATACGCCGGAGAAGAAACACCGGTTAGTATGTACTGGCAGGTAGAGGAATTTTTATATCCAGGCACATACCGGGCTGACTTTTTTGCTGACGGTTTCCTGATTGGCAGCCAGTCTTTTGAGATGCTTAATTAAAATGAGAAGCTTTTCCTCAGCCTTGTTAACTGTTTTGTTTTCGGGATCTTTTTTCTGCTGTTCCTGTTTTTTATCAGCTCAAAGCGGCGAAAAAGGTTTCAAGGATTTTTTCAGTTCATATAACAACTTCAGCCGGGCCTACACTCAGGAAAAAGTCTATTTACATTTCGACAACAACTCTTATTTTATTGGTGAAACCATCTGGTTCAAAGCGTATGTGCTCCTGGCCGAAAACCACCACTATTCGCCCATGAGCAAAACCCTTTATGTGGAATTGCTCAACAGCAGAGGAGATGTGCTCCATCGCCAAAAATTGAAAATTGAAAACGGACAATGCAACAGCGGTATTTTTTTGTCGGGTGATTGGTATGCCGATTATTACGAAGTCAGAGCCTACACCCGATGCATGCTAAACTTCGGAGAGGCTGTTGTTTTCTCCCGGGTCTTTCCGGTGATGGATCCTATCAGCTACAACAAAAAAACAGGAGAACCCAATCCGCCTTCAATGAGTTTTAGCAAAAGTGATTTGCCGGTAAAACGTATAGAGCTCAAACCACAGAGAAATCTGAACCTGGATTTTTATCCCGAAGGAGGCCATTTGATTGATAGTCTGCCCGCAATTGTTGCTTTTAAGGCTACCGGAAGAAAAGGCGAAGATGCTCTGATATCGGGCAATCTGTTTAACAGCCGCAAAGAAGTGGTAAGCATATTCAGCAGCATGCATCAGGGCATGGGTTACTTTGAATTTTTCCCGGAACCCGGCCAGGAATATACGGCCAAAGTTATGTACGAAGGCAGAGAACACGACTTTGAACTGCCCGGTGCCCTGCCCTGGGGCTATACCCTGAGGATAAACAACCAAAATCCTGATTTTTTGGCTGTCAACATAGCAGCAAGGCCCCAGGAAGCCGGCGACTCCATAGGCCTGGCTCTGACCTGCCGGGGAAAGATTTATGCCCGGGCGGTACTGCAGGCAAAATCTGAACAGGTTTTTCAGATACCCAAACAAGCTTTGCCCTCGGGAGTTCAGCAAATTACTC
>JAAZGQ010000086.1 GCA_012511135.1 Bacteroidales bacterium
ATTTCTATCAGACAATTCCAGAAAGGTTTAGCCAACTTTCGTCTACATTAAAAGCGATATATTACAACGACGGTGCCAACAACCTGCTCCTTATTACGATTGAGCAAATTCTTTGGTTTGTGGTCCTTTTATTCCTGACTGCAATGGGCCTTCTCACAAAAAAACCAGACGGAAACAAAATCGTGCTCATGTTGATAATTATTGGAATTGTTTCTGCGTTAATGCTTTTTGAGGCACGAGCTCGCTATCTGTATCACCTTTCAACCTTTTTTGTTCTCGGAGCTTCAATAGACCTCCATCTAATAACGGAAAAAACAATAGAATCTTGGGTTATATTTAATAAGGCCTTGTTCGGAGAAAGAAGTCAACGCAATGTACATAAGGCAAAACTACCATCAAATAGGCAATCACGAAATTAAAGCTTAAAAACAAGAAATTTCCATCCTGAATAAGCCAATCATCGACATGGCATTGCTGCATTAAGCACACCGTGAATTGATTCTCCTGACCCCATGGTCAAACAAATTGATATTTGATGTATTTTTAAGAGTGGCTGAACAGGTAAATTTATATTATTGTAAATGTACTGATTAGAAAAGCTACTGCCTACTAATCGTTTTTATGTCTTATTTAGTGCCAAAATTTGTCGATACTAGCAAAACATCTCCACATTTTCCTTGATTTTCACCAAAAGTGCGTTATATTTACTACAATGCGTTAACGCAGGAAGAGTAAGAAGTCGGATTTTGCCAGTGAGACCGGAAGAGTGTGAACCGGTTCAAAAGAGACTTCCCAAAACCACCTGCCAGCATGAGCCTGAAAGGTTTTCTGATTAAGGTGAACGGTCGCCCCGTTATCAGCATAATGAGATGCTTCGGAAGGAGCAATCTGGGTGGAACCGCGTGAGAGATCTCTCGCCCCAGGGCGAGGGTCTTTTTGTTTTAAGAATCGGTTGTACAAAGCGACCCCATAAAAAATCTCAGCAAACAACCGGCAATGGAGGAGTTATGTCAAACAAACAAGAGGAATACGAAAAGTCACAACTTTACCGTATCCGCCACTCAGCCGCGCACGTAATGGCTGAAGCAGTTCTGGAGATGTTCCCTGATGGGCAAGTCGCCATAGGTCCTGCTATCGAAGACGGCTTTTATTACGACTTCGACCTGCCCCGAACGCTCACCCCGGATGATCTTGAAATCATCGAGAAGCGCATGAAGGAACTGATCAAAGCAAAAGAAGACTTCGTCTGCGAAGAGGTTTCAACCAGCGAGGCTAAGGATCTTTTTAAAGACCAGACCTATAAGCTGGAATTGATCGAGGGTCTCGAGAGCGGTAAGCTGGATGACGACGGCAACCCGACCGACGAAAAAGTACCCATCACCATCTACAAATCTGGTAATTTTGTCGACCTTTGCCGTGGTCCCCACGTGGAAAATACTGCGCAGATCAACCCTCACGCCGTAAAGCTGCTGAACGTCGCCGGAGCTTACTGGCGCGGTGACGAACACCGCCCAATGCTGCAGCGAATTTATGGCACCGCCTGGGAAAGTAAGGACGAGTTAAAAAACTATTTGTGGAAGCTGGAAGAAGCAAAAAAGCGTGATCATCGCAAACTCGGCAGGGAACTTGACCTGTACAGCTCGAATGACGAGGTCGGGCAAGGCCTGATATTATGGCACCCAAACGGCGGCATGATTCGGCATCAAATCGAGCGCTATTGGGATGACCAGCACATTGCCAATGATTACGACCTGGTCTA
>JAAZGQ010000087.1 GCA_012511135.1 Bacteroidales bacterium
CCACAAAATCAGCATCCGGGCTGTTTTTGTAGAAGGGATAATTGCTGTTCTCTTCGCTAAAAGACTGGTTGAATCGCAAAAAATAAATGGGCCCGAAACTACCGTCTTCCTTTATTTCGCGTACAACCCTGCCCACACCCATGCCGTCGTTGGGATCGTCTTTTGGAAAAAGGGCAATGCCATAATAAGCCAAAGCCAGGAGTTTGTTGTGCGATGAAACATAAAAACCTACCCGCTGATGCATAACGGCTATGGCGTCTTTGGCGGCCACTTCGCTGCCCGGCTTTTTAAAGCCGTCGGGGATTTTATATTTAGGAAAAATCACTTCGGGTCTGGACCAGTTGACACCATCCGAAGAACGAACCAACAGAGTATGACAAGGTGGAATATGTTCGCTGATGGAATCACTGAGGTATTCTACAAAAAAAGTATTATTCCAGTAGGCAATCATGGGAGCATGGTTGTATGTCCAGCCATAACCGTCCGAACTTTCGGGTTTAGCCCGGTTGGCACGCATGATCTGAACATTGTGTACTCCAATGGCCGGAGCTAATTGTCCATGGTGGTAGTCCACGTTAGACATGGTTGTTCCGGTAAAATGGATTCGGTCCGACATTGGATCGGATTTTGATTTTGATTGAGCACAAGATGCTGTCAATAAAGAGAACAACAGCAAAGTGGCTATAAAATAGTTTTTCATTCTCATAAGTATTATTGGTTATTCAAACTGCTTTGCCGGCGTTTTTCCATCTCTTTTTTCAATGCTTTGAGCACTTTTTGGTCAGCTTTGAAAATGGTACCGTGTTTATGACCTTCGGGAATACTGATTTGATCGTTGGCGCTTTCGAAATGAATGAAATCGCTGGTCTTGACAGCTTCGTAGGTTTTTTTGCGATAGGAATCAAAATAGATCAGCCAGCCCTCATCCACTTTGACTACAGTGGGGCCTTCGGTAAAAATATCACTAAATGGCTCACTGGCCGGACCAAAGGGGCCGGTCATGGAAGAACCGAAAGCCACTTTTAAATTACGCTCGGGACGGGTATTGTCTTTGAGTACCAGCACGACATCGTCTTTAGCCCTGGGAACGATAACAGCGTCTATCACACTGAACCCGGGGTCATAAAACAATTTGGTTTCGGAAAACTCCTGAAAATCTTTTGTCGTGACATAGTACATCCGATAGTTGCCGGTTTCTTCCTCTATACCACGCTCAAACCGATAAGGAATACAAGATGCCCAGATAATAATGAATTGAGCCTCCTTTTCATCGTAATGAATTTCGGGAGCCCACACATTTACAGTGCTTGTATCAAAAGCCATTACCGGCAGGAAGCGCTGTTCAGACCAGTTTATCAAATCTTTGGACGAAGCGTAGCCAAAGCCCAGATCTCCTCTCCAGGAAGAGGTCCAGACCAGGTGAAAGCTTCCGTCCGGAGCTCTTACGATGGAGGGGTCACGCATCACCTGCTGTTTGCCGACAACAGGTTTCAAAAATATACCGCCCAGATCTTCCCAGTGATAGGCATCTTCGCTGTATAAAAGTCGCAGGCCGTCGGTGGCCGGTTCGTTGAAAGAACTAAACATATAAACCTCTTTTGGGCTACATGCCGTAAACAACAGGACTGTCAAAAGGGGAACAAGAAACTTTTTCATAACAGGTAATTTTAGGTTTATGCTTGAGTCTTTTTTTTGTTTATTCTTAGGTTCTTTACTGAAATAAACAGTGTTTTATTTAACCGGTCGAAGCCACAAGATCTCTTTGCCTGAGGTTTTGAACACAGAGCCTGCCTGCACCCGAAAGGCTTTGCCCTTGGGCTGACCGCTGGCAGGATCTATCCATTGTGCCTGAAAAGGCTTGCTTTCCATACTAAGATCTATCTCTATCACATCCTCCTTCGAGGGATAGGCAATATACGCCTGTCCGTTTTTGCCCAGCAACCAACAGGCAGAGGCAAGGGGACTCAGCGAAGCTGCATCCTTAAGAA
>JAAZGQ010000088.1 GCA_012511135.1 Bacteroidales bacterium
ATGCCCAGGCCCAGCCTGATTAGTTTGCATGTTCTGAACAACAAAATTGAGCCGGGCGTTCCTGTTGATAATAAAGTTTATTTGGAAAAACAGCTCTATGCAAGTTCTGATTTGGTAATTCCCAAAAAAGACAAGTCTTTTTCCTTGGAATTCAGTGCTCTGGATTATGAGTTCCCTGAACGTATTAGTTATGCCTACTATTTGGAGGGTTTTGACGAACATTGGACCATGGTGGGACCGGATCGTCGTTTTGTTTATTACACCAACCTTAAACAGGGGCGTTACGTGTTTATGCTCAGATGTACCAACAGCGATGGTTTATGGTCAGACAAAATCACCCGCTTTCCCATTGTAATACGTCCTCCTTTTTACCAAAGTAACTTGTTTCGTATAGTGTTACTCCTTTTATTATTGGGGCTTGCTCTGTTTTTTATTATGACCAGAGAAAACAGAATCAAACGCAAGCGGGCAGAATTGGAAGTCAAGGTGAAAGAAAGAACCATTGAGCTTCAGGAGGCTTACCGAAAGGTGGAGGTTCTGAACCAGGAGAAATTGTCAGTATTTACCAATATAACTCACGAATTCAAAACACCCTTAAGTCTGATTATGGGGCCCATCAAAAGGATGATTAATCAGAGCAATGATCCTGTAGTTTTGGATCAGTTGCAGCTCGCTGAACGCAATGCGGAACGCTTGCTGAGCCTGGTCAATCAGTTGATGGATTTTAGAAAAGTAGAAGAAAAAGCCTGTAAACTGCATAAAACCCGGGGTAATTTGCTCGATCTGGCCCGTGAAGTTTTGTTTCCTTTTGCCGATTTAGTAGAAATGCGCTTCATTCAATGTTCTTTGCTGTCAAGGTTAAAAACTCCGGAGCTTATTTTTGATGCTGAGATTTTGCGTAAAATTCTGAGCAATTTATTATCGAATGCAGTAAAATATACGCCTGACTACGGCAGCATAAAAATCAAGCTTTTCGATATTCAAATAAATCAGGCCGACTGGATAAGAATAACGGTCAGTGATAGTGGCAAAGGTATTCCCGAAGATGAACTCGAAAAAATCTTCGAACGTTTTTATCAGATCAAAGAACAACAAAGCTATCAGGTCAGCGGACAATCAGGGACAGGGGTCGGTCTGTTTTTGTGCAGAGAACTTGCTCAACTGCACGAGGGCATAATATATGCAACCAACAACCGTCTGGGTGGAGCCCGTTTTGTGCTGGAATTTCCCGCAGAGTTTCCAGATCATTCAAATGGAGATACAAAAGAAGCAAAAGCCGGTTTAGCAAGGGCTGCTGATATTGCTGACGATGATTCTCAGGAAGAAATTAGTCAGATTAATACGGTCTCGCAACAAGGTCTCAATTCGGGGAAACCCCTTATTTTGCTCGTAGAAGATAATAAGGATATGCGTCAGTATCTGACGTCCTTTCTGGAGGATCAGTATACTATTTTGGAAGCCGTGGATGGTGAAGAGGGTTGGATAATGGTAGAGCGTTATTTGCCCGATATTGTTATAAGTGATGTTATGATGCCGCGTATGGATGGTATTCAATTGTGTCGAAAAATTAAAACTGAGTTTAAGACTTCTCACATTCCTGTAATTCTTTTGACAGCTTTCAGCAATTTAAATAAAGAAATCGAAGGTCTGGAATCCGGAGCCAACGATTATGTGCCTAAACCTCTGGATGAGCGCCTGCTCAAGGCAAAAATCAAAAATATACTACAGCTGCGGGAGCGTATTCACAAAAATTTCTCCGAAAACATGAATACCAGTCAGCTTGTAGTAGCAGATAATTCCCCCGATAGATATTTGATGGATAAAATGATGAAAATCGTTCAGTTTCGCTATGCTGATCCTTTGTTTAATGTGAGTATTTTTATCGAAGAGCTGGGCATTTCCCGCAGTTTGTTACACAAAAAATTACAGTCTTTGGTTGGGCAATCGGCCGGGCGTTTTATTAGGAATTATCGTTTGAACAAAGCCAAAGAAATTTTAAGTAATAATCCGGCCATGAATATTTCGGAAATTGCCTATTCGGTGGGATTCAATGATCCAAAGTATTTCACCCGCTGTTTTACCAAACGCTATGGGACGAGCCCCAGTAATTATTCCGGGAATCTGCATGAAGGCTAAAGAATTCCTTTTTATTTTTTGTCTGATGTACTTTATGCCGTACAGCTTTGCGAAAAATATTATTGATTTGCAGGACAGTCTGCGAATTACTGAGCCGATTTCCTTTTGTGTATCAACAGCAAGACAAGAAATAAATATACTCAGTATCACTAAGGCTGATAAAAGGTATAATGCTTTGGTATCAAATTCCGAAACAGAGCTCAAAAGCAATTGGTATTCCTTTGAAAGACCGGAGCCTTTTTATTTGAGATACTATCTTAAACAGAGTATAACTCCCGTGGCAATGGCTGCTCTGGGCTTGGGAATTCTGGGAATGACCGATATTAAGCTACAGCTCCAGGAAAATTTAAATTGGAATAAGGACTTGAAAGTACCTATGTATGATGATCAGCTGAGGCACGCCCCTTATGCTATTGGGCTTATACTTCCGCTTTTCGGAAAATATCCCAAACACAAGCTTTTGCATTTGATCCCACTGGTAACCGGCTCTTATTTGTTGGCCGACGGAGTAGTACATCAACTAAAGGCTTATACAGCAATGGCCCGTCCTAACGGGGCACAGGAGTATGATGCTTTTCCCTCTCAACACAGTTCAATGGCCTTTGTGGCTGCTACCATTCTTCATCACGAATTTGGTAGTTACAGCCCCTGGATTTCCGTAGGCGGATATACCCTGGCCACTTGGGTAGCCTATTCCAGACTGGCTCAAAATCATCACTGGACGAGTGATGTGCTGACAGGTGCAGCTGTAGGGATGCTCAGTACCCATTTGGTTTATCTTGCTTACGATTTTCTTTCGGATATTTTTACCAGAAAGAACCTGGCACTCTATCCTTATCTGATCGAAGGCGGTGGTGGCGTATATTTATCTTTTTCGTTTTAAGCCGGAACGGACAAAGAATAAAAATTCATCGAAATCTTGATTTGTCTGAATATTTTTTTCTACCTTTGCGCGGTTTTTTAGTCAGTACGACAGGTGGGTAAACTCGATAAATTTAAACTTCCGTTGAAAAGTTTGAGCCTTGGAACTCATGTTTTTGAATTTCAGCTTGATACACCTTGGTTTGAATTGATGGACGGACCGGATGTGCAAAAAGGCAAGCTTAATGCCATTGTACGGGTTATTAACACCGGGAATTTGTATGATTTGCGTTTCGAGTTAAGCGGCGGAGTACAAGTGCCTTGCGACAGATGTCTGGACGATATGACGATAGAAGTGGACCAGAAAAGTCAGCTCTTTGTCAAATTCGGGCCTGAATTTTTCGAAGAAAGTGAAGACATGATTGTTGTTCCCGAAAGAGAAGGAGAACTCAACGTTGCCTGGTTTTTGTACGAATTGATCGTTTTCAGCATTCCTTTGAAACATGTACATGCTCCGGGTAAATGCAACAAAACGATGATGATCAAGCTCAAAAAACACATGGCCGGGCCCAAAGACGAAGAAGAGGCCGAAGTGGATTTTACAGACGAGGAGGATTTTGAGGCTGCAGATGACAACGATCCGGTTTCAGGCTCTGCCTGGGAAGACTAGAAAAAGAAAACAGATAATAATTAATTTAAAATATATAATCAAATGGCACACCCTAAGCACAAACATTCGAATACCAGAACAGCCAAAAGAAGAACGCATTACAAAGCAGAACTTCCCACACTGGCTGTTTGTCCCAATTGTGGCGCCCAGTATATTTTCCATACTGTTTGTGGAGAATGCGGCTATTATCGCGGAAAATTGGCGATTGAGCAAAAAGAGTCCTGATCAAAGGGCCTTTTCTCGGAAATTGCTTCTTCCGCAGTAGAGATACGCTGGCAGAAGACTTGGTATAACGGATGTCACAATATATATGGTGTTACGTATATAACGTGAATATCCGTTTTTTTTATTGATACAGATTATGCATAAATCCGGTTTTGTAAATATTGTTGGGAATCCGAATGTCGGAAAGTCAAGCCTGATGAATGTTCTGGTGGGCGAAAAGATGTCAATTATCACATCCAAAGCTCAGACCACTCGCCACAGGATATTGGGCATCGTCAACGGGCCTGATTATCAAATAGTGTTTTCGGATACTCCAGGCGTATTAAAGCCCAAATACAAATTGCAGGAAAGCATGCTGAATTTTTCTTCATCTGCCCTGATTGATGCGGATATATTGTTGTATATAACCGATACCGTAGAGAAGATTGAGAAAAATGAAAGCTTTCTCGAAAAAGTAAAGCAAAGTACAGTGCCTGTGCTGGCCATCATTAACAAAATTGATTTAAGCAGCGAAGAGGCACTTCAAAAACAGGTTCAGAGCATACAAACGCTTTTACCACAGGCCGAAATTATTCCAATGTCGGCTCTGCACAAATTTGGCCTGGATTACTTAATGAAACGTATTCTGGCTTTGCTGCCCGAATCGCCGCCTTATTTTGGAAAAGAGGCCCTGACAGATCGTCCGGCGCGTTTTTTTGTATCAGAAATAATTCGTGAAAAGATTCTGCTCTATTATCAACAGGAAATTCCCTACGCCGTTGAGGTACTAGTGGAAACATACAAAGAAGAGAAAGAAAAAATATACATAACAGCCCTGATCCTGGTTGAGCGGGAATCTCAAAAAGGAATTATTATTGGCCATCAGGGCAAAGCACTAAAAAAACTGGGGACTATGGCTCGCCAGGATATTGAACGTTTTACCGGAAAGAAAGTCTTTCTGGAATTGTTTGTTAAGGTCGAAAAAGACTGGCGTACAAACGAGAAAAGTTTAAAGAATTTCGGATACATTCAGGATTAATTACAGCAATATGGGAAATATGGTGGCCATAGTTGGCCGTCCCAATGTGGGAAAATCAACTTTATTCAACCGTTTGGTCGAAAGCCGCAAGGCCATAGTAAACGAAGCAGCCGGTACTACCCGTGACCGGCATTACGGATTTGCTCAATGGAATGGCTGTGAATTTTCGGTGATTGATACCGGAGGTTGGGTAGAAGGTTCTGATGATGTATTTGAAGAAGCCATCAACAAGCAAGTACAGCTGGCCATCGACGAAGCTGATGTTCTATTGTTCTTGGTTGACGTGGTGCATGGCATCACCGACCTGGACCAGAAAGTGGCCTCCCGCTTACGCCGGTTGAACGATCAGCGCCCTGTTCTGTTGGTTGCCAACAAAGCCGATAATTACGAAATAGGTATGAATGCCGCCGAGTTTTATAAACTGGGTCTGGGTGATCCTGTTCCGATTTCGGCTATCAATGGCTCGGGTACCGGTGATCTCCTGGACAAACTGGTTTCAACATTTAACAATACAGAGAATCCCGAAAAAGAACTCGAAGAATTGCCCCGCTATACTATTGTAGGCCGTCCTAACGCAGGAAAATCTTCATTGATAAATGCCTTTATCGGAGAAGAAAGACATATTGTGACAGATATTGCAGGAACCACCCGTGATTCGTTGTACACTCGTTTCAATAAATTTGGTTTTGATTTTTACCTTGTAGACACAGCCGGTATCCGCAAAAAAAGCAAAGTCACCGAAGACCTGGAGTATTATTCGGTGATGCGTTCCATACGTTCCATCGAGAATGCCGATGTCTGTATCTTAATGATTGACGCTACCAGAGGCATCGAAAGTCAGGACATGAATATATTTTCGCTGGTACAGAAAAACAAAAAAGGGCTGGTGGTTTGTGTGAATAAATGGGATTTGGTCGAAAACAAAAGCACCGAAGC
>JAAZGQ010000089.1 GCA_012511135.1 Bacteroidales bacterium
ACAGTTTTTATTACGACAATTGCTCTACCCGGGCCCGCAAGATCATTGAAAGATCGCTGGACGGCCAGGTTCATTATAATTTCGAACCCGCTTACGGCAGCATGCGAGAGGTTGTACAACACTACACCGCCGGGCATCCCTGGACCTGGTTTGGTATTTCTTTTGCGTTGAGCAGCCTGGCCGATGCTCCGGCTCCGGCCATCGATCTGCTCTTTGCTCCTGAATTGATGATGGAAGCTTTTGATAAAGCTACTGTCTCAGCTCCAAAAACTACAGAGGAAAGCAGCATACAAGCAGAACGTCAACTGATTGATGAACAGAGCATATTGTACGAAATCAAAGAATTGCCGGCTGAACACAAAAACAGCCTGCCCGGACCAACAGTTCTCAGCTGGATCTTGTTTGCACTGGTTCTGACCCTGGGACTACAGGAGCTCAAAACAGCCCGCCGCTATCCTTGGGCAGACGCCCTGCTTTTTGGGCTGGCAGGACTGGCCGGAGTAATTATTGCCTTTTTGGCTTTTGTTTCGGTACATCCCGTTACAAAAGTCAATTACCTGTTGATCTGGATACAGCCCCTGCATTTACTCTTTGCCTTGCTTGCCCTTTTCCGTCCTTTCCGGCAAAGTAAGCTTTACAAAGGCTATTTAAAAATAAATTTAGCTGTTTTACTCTTTGCGCTGACTGGCTTCTGCTTTTTGCCACAATATGTGCATCCGGCCATGATCCCGCTATTATTGAGCCTGTTGAGCCGCAGCTTAATGGCCTGGATTAATCCCTTGCCAAAAAGTATGCGAAATAAAAATCTGCCAGGTAAAAAATCAGGCAAACCCTCTCGATTGATATGAAGTCTTTTTCTCACATATTCCCTGTTTTGTTGATGTTGAGCCTGAGCTCACAGGCATTTTCCGCTCCGAAAGACAGTAAACAACTGCCCCGCCTGGTACTGGGCATTCACCTGGATCAGTTGCAGGAAGAATACCTGCAATGGTTTATGGATGGATTTGGAGAGGAAGGCTTTAAACTTTTGCTCAAACAGGGCAAAGTATACGATAATTGTAATTACGAATTAAGTCAGCCTGACGCGGCCAACACCAGCGCCAGCCTGCTGAGCGGCTGCCCGCCCATGTACCACGGTATTATTGCCGGGGAGTGGTTTAACCGGGAATTCGAAAGACTGCTCTCCTGTGTTTACGACAAGAACTATCTGGGAAATTACACCACTTCGACCTTTTCTCCCCTAAATCTGAGGAGCAGTACTGTGGGCGATGAACTCAAAAAAGCCAGCAATGGACGTTCCAAAGTCTTTTCGCTGGGACTGGAGCCCGAAGCCCCAATTCTGGCAGGAGGACGTAGCGCCGATGCAGCCATCTGGATGGACGACCAAAGTGGAAATTGGTGCAGCAGCACTTATTACAATTACATGCCCGTCTGGCTGCAGCAGGTCAACGACTATGGGCTGTTTGAGGCCAAAGCTGCCGAAAGCAGCTGGAAACCGAAATTTCCCCTGAGCCGTTATGTGTATATGCCACATCAAAAAAATCCCAATTTTTTCAATTACGCTCTGTCAGTTATTGACAAGGCAGGCTACGAAGATTTTAAGCAGACACCCATGGCCAACACCGAGCTAAATCAGCTGGCCATTGAGCTGATTGATCGCGAAAAACTGGGACAAGACGAATACCCCGATCTGCTGATGCTGCATTTCAACACCGGCAGCCAGCTGAGCGGTAACGACAGCCGGGCAGCTTTTGAAATGCAGGATCTGTATTTCAGGTTAGACGAAGATCTGGCTTGGCTGCTCAAAGAAATTGACCGCCGGATTGGGCTGGACAACAGCTTGATTTATCTCTGCGGAAGCGGAACTGAAAAAATCGACATAGAAGCAGACGAAAAGGCTCCCGGTTTTTACGGCAATTTTTATCCGGAGCGTAGTGCTGCGCTTTTGAACCTCTATTTAACAGCCATTTACGGAAGCGAGCGCTGGGTGCAGGGATGTAGCGAAACTGAAATCTACCTCAACC
>JAAZGQ010000090.1 GCA_012511135.1 Bacteroidales bacterium
CAATTGCTGATTTCGTCCCTGTAATACAGGACCTCTTGTGTGATATTAGCCCTTTCATCATAATTGATCTCCACTTTCATATCAGCCAGATATTGCTCTGCGCTTTTGTCCCAGAAATAATCAATTATGAGTACAATTTTATTGTCGGTATCGTAGGTATATTCGGTTTTCGATGCTTCTTTCAACTCGCCGCTGACATCATCCCTGTCAAAAATTAAATCCTGAATTAAGTTCCCATTGAGGTCATAAGTGTATTCAATTTTCCACAATAACACAAATAGGCTGGTGTTTTGGTCGTAGTAATATTCTTTTTCCTGCGCATAATTTCCAAGGGTATCGAAGTTGTATTCGTATTTCCAAAAAGGACTCCAATAATAGGAGGAATCCACCCATTTAAAATCAATTTCTTCTATCGTGTTACCCTTTTCGTCATAGCTGTATTCCGTTTTATAATATTTTACAAACCGACTCAGAGAATCAATCCATTTGTATTCGAATTCTTGACTTACATTGTTCTCTGCATCGTAGATAAATTCTTTTTTTCGGCTTGAAATCCAGAGGCCGGAACTGACATCCCAATTACAGCGAATCAAGCTGTCCAGTCTTTGTTTAAAATCTCCAGCGCTTCTTTTTGTTCCGCTGGTATTTTGTTTTGATACAGAAAACACCGACAGAACTTTGTCGCCGTCTTCACTTAACCTATCTGCTGTTGTCAGGCTAGTCGCCTGAGGAAAAAACCTGCCGGGCCGGGATTTACGATCCTGAGGCATAGCATCGAATGACAAGACACAAACTAGCGTAAGCAGTGCAATCAAAGCTTTCATAAATGGTATAATTTAAGGTTAATGACTCTACAAGACCCCTTGTTTCTATGCCCGGTAAAACCATCTTTCGAGCTTTTGCGCAGCAAGCCTTCATCTGCAAACTTCAAACCGGCTGATCAACATTCTTTGTACGGTCTATCGTTATTTGTTGACAGACAAAAGTAATTACTATTTATTTTTTACAATCTCGCCACACCAGTTCTAGGACAAAATTTCCGCCGTATCCATTGCAATCATGAGCTCCTCGTTGGTAGGAACCACCAACACCTGCACTTTGGACTCGGGAGTGGAAATAATTGCCTCCTCTCCATGAATCAGTTTGTTTTTTTCAGAATCAAGCAACAGCCCCATGTATTCCATCTTTTCACAAATAGACTGACGTGATTCGTCCTGATTTTCGCCAACTCCGCCGGTGAAAACCAAAATATCCACACCACCCAGCACAGCCGCGTATGCTCCCACATACTTCTTAATCATGTAATTATACATATCCAGCGCCAGTTGTGCCCGTTCATTTCCCGATTTAGCCGCAGCACTGAGTTCTCTCATGTCCGAGGAAACCCCCGAAACCCCCAGAATACCGCTTTTCTTATTAAGAATATTATTCAGTGCACGAGGGCCAATGTTCTCTTTTTCCATCAGATAGGTGAGTGCACCCCCGTCAATGTCGCCGGTACGCGTACCCATCAAAAGGCCTTCGAGCGGGGTCAAACCCATAGAGTTGTCCACAGATTTACCCTCACGTATGGCGGTCACTGAACCGCCGTTTCCAATATGAGCAGTGATAATGCGCTGTGCGTCATAATCTACTCCCAAAATTTCGCAAGCTCTGCGAGAAACATAGCGATGGCTGGTACCGTGAAAACCATAGCGACGAATGGCGTATTTCTCGTAGTATTCGTATGGCAGACCATACATATAAGCCTTGGGCGGCATGGTCTGATGAAAAGCTGTGTCAAAAACAGCCACCTGGGGTAAATCGGGCATAAGTCTGCTTACAGCCTCTATCCCTTTGAGGTTAGGCGGGTTATGTAAAGGAGCCAGATCTATGCACTCGTTTACCATACGCAGCACTTCGTCGCTGATACGTACACTCTTGCTGAACTTTTCGCCTCCGTGTACCACTCTGTGTCCAACCGCATCTATTTCATCCAGCGATTTTATGCAGGCGTATTTACTCTCGGTCAGCATTTTAAAAATAAATTGTATGCCTTTGGTGTACTCGGGGAAATCTTCTTCGATCATCACCTTTTCGCCACTACAAGTTTGCATTTTCAGATAGGAACCGCTCAGGCCGATTTTTTCCACAGAACCCTGTCCCAGGACCCTGAGTTTGTCCATATCGAATAATTTGTATTTAACGGAAGAGCTTCCGCAATTCAGTACCAGTATTTTCATAATATTACATCACTTTGTCATAATCCCCAAACATTGATTACAGGTAATAACAATCATCTTAAAAATATCATCCACGGAACACCCCCTCGAGAGATCGTTGATTGGAGCTGCCATCCCCTGAAGAATTGGTCCGACGGCCTCAGCTGAGGCCAGGCGCTGTACAAGCTTGTAAGCAATATTGCCGGCCTCCAGACTGGGGAAAACCAAAACATTGGCTTGCCCGGCAATAGGACTGCCCGGAGCTTTGCTTTTTCCGACAGCAGGCACTATGGCGGCATCGGCTTGTAAATCGCCGTCTATTTGGAGTTTGGGACACATTTCCCGGGCAATGCGCACTGCTTCGGTCACTTTGTCGACCATTTCGTGTTTGGCGCTGCCTTTGGTAGAAAAACTCAACATGGCCACACGGGGCTCAAAACC
>JAAZGQ010000091.1 GCA_012511135.1 Bacteroidales bacterium
CGCGACAGCGTTTCTTCTTTCCCGAGTAAGCTAACTAAATCAAACATCCTGGGGCCTTTGCCTTCGCCCACCAAAGCCAGGCGAAAGGCATTCATGATCAAACCCATACTGTATGATTTTTGTTCAATCCAGGCTTTGACCTCATTTTCCATGGCTTCGGCGTTGGAATAATCTTCGATATTTTCAAGCAAACTTGCTAATTCAGACAGTTGAGCAGCCGATTCAGGCTTCCAGCGTTTTGAAACCGTTTTTGCGTCATATTGTTCGGGGGCAACAAAAAAATAAGCTGCCTGATCCCAAAAATCATGCAAAAAGAACATTCTTTCCTTAATATGAACCAGGATGTCCTCAACGAAACCAGGAGCCGGATTTTGTCCTTTTTTTTGCAGGAAGGGCAACAACATTTGCGCTAAAACAGCCTTGTCAAGCGTCTGCATATATTGATGGTTGAACCAGCGGCCTTTTTCATAATCGAACTTTGCTCCGCTTTTGTTGCAACGCTCTATGCTAAAGGATTCTATCAGTTGATCCATTGAAAACATTTCTCTGTCGTCTCCGGGATTCCAGCCCAGCAAAGCCAGAAAATTGATGACTGCTTCGGGAAAATAACCTGCTTCGCGATAACCTTTGCTGATTTCTCCGCTCTGGGGGTCTTTCCATTCCAAGGGAAAAACCGGAAAGTTTAAGCGATCGCCGTCGCGTTTGCTGAGTTTGCCCTTGCCGTCGGGTTTTAGCAACAAAGGCAAATGAGCAAAGACTGGCATCTGGTTGTCCCAGCCAAAAGCTTCGTACAATAAAACGTGTAAAGGAGTTGAGGGCAGCCATTCTTCTCCTCTTATCACATGGCTGATTTGCATCAGGTGGTCATCTACCACATTGGCCAGGTGATAAGTTGGCAATTGATCGGCCGACTTAAACAAAACTTTATCGTCCAGAACACCGGAGTTAAAAACGACAGTTCCTCTGATCATATCCTGCACCTGGATACTTCGATTGGGCTCTATTTTGAAACGTACGGTATAGTCTTCACCTCCTAGCAATCTTTCCTGAATCTCCGAAGGAGACATGCTTAGAGAATTGTTCATGCTCAGGCGGCTTGAAGCATCGTATTGAAAATTGGGATTCTCAGCTCGCTTAGCCTCAAGTTCTTCGGGAGAATCAAATGCCATATAGGCTTTGCCTTGCTCAAGCAAATGATCTAGGTATTTTTTGTAAATATGTTTCCGTTCCGATTGGCGATAAGGGCCATAGGCACCTCCCATGGAAACACCCTCGTCAAGTTGAATATTTAACCATTGCAAAGCTTCTACTATATATTCTTCGGCTCCGGGCACATAACGTTTGCTGTCGGTATCTTCTATTCGTAAAATCATTTTGCCGCCGGCATGACGGGCAAATAAAAAATTGTAAAGAGCGGTTCTTACACCTCCGATGTGCAGCGGGCCGGTGGGACTGGGGGCAAAACGGACACGAACAGTATTGAATTCAGACATAATAAAAACATTTTAAGAGCAAAAGTACAAGATATTTTTAAATTTCATCCTTAGTTATTGTCGCCAAGGGTTTTTTTTGTACTTTTCGCCTGTGTTTACAGGCTTCAGGCCGAAAACTTAGATTGAACGCTATGTCAAAATTTAAACCTAAACTCAATACGGCATCTACCATATTCAAGGTTTTCCTTTTCGTTGTTGCAGCCGGCCTGATTGTCTACGCTTTCCCCAGAGAAGGCAGATTTCGCTATCAGTTTCAGGAAGGTAAACCCTGGCGATACGGATTGCTGACTGCTCCCTACAGTTTTTCGATAATTAAAAACCAGGATGAGCTGGCTGCCGAAAAAGATAGTTTGTTAAGAACGCACAAACCATATGTTGTAATGGATGCAGCAGTCTCGGAAGAGATGACAGGCACTTTCAACAATAATTACGACTTGTATTTAAGGGCTACCGTTCCGCTGCGTTACAAAACTTATTTAAACGATCAGCTTGCCCTGGTGTATGGGGCCGGCATCATTTCGGCTTCCATCCGGAACGAATTCCAAAAGGAAAAACTAAAATCACTGATGATGGTGACCAGGCGTATGGCTGAAACCCGGGATCTGTCTTCGGTCTTTACTGTGAAAGAAGCCTACTCTGCTATTTTAAGCAACCTGCCCCCACATATACATCGCGATACCCTGGTCAGAATCTGCAAGGTTGAAGAATACCTCAGAGAAAACCTTAGTTACGACAAGGAAACTTCGGAACTCTCAAAAAAAACCTTGCTCGAAGAGCTGTCTGCAACCTCCGGCATTGTTCAGCGTGGAGAACGCATCATAGACAAAGGCGAAATTGTCAATTCAGCCACTTATCTAAAGCTTGCATCACTAAAAAAAGCAGCCGAAGAACGTAATATCAATTCGACAGAAAACTGGGTGCTGACTGGTCAGATTATATGGGTAGCCGGCTTATTATTGATGTTATTTCTCTTTTTGAAATATTTTACACCGGAGATTTATTCTAAAACTCACAACATACTCTTTTTGCTGATTCTTGTAACAACCCTTAGTTTGTTAAGCGCTTTGCTGGTAAGAAACAGCACCTTAAACATCTATATGATTCCCTATGCCATTCTGCCTGTAATGATTTGTACTTTTTTCAGCGCAAGAACGGCTTATTTTACTCACGCCATAACCGTTTTGATTTGCTCAGCCATTGCACCCTTCCCCTTTGAATTTTTGATGTTGCAACTTACTGTAGGTATGGCTGTGGTCTTTTCACTCAAAGAGCTCACCCAACGTTCACAATTGATTTTGTGTATTGTTTGGACTTTTGTCTGTTATTCCATTTTTTATACCGGCATCGCTTTTATCCAGGAAGGAACGCCCAATCAGCTTCAATGGCAAATGTATGTCTTTTTTGCCATCAATTCGGTACTTATGTTTACTACTTACCTGTTGATTTATTTGTTTGAATGGATGTTTGGTTATACTTCCAATGTAACCCTGATGGAGCTTTCCAATATTAACTCGCCATTGCTGCGCTTGTTTTCGGAAAGTTCTCCGGGCACTTTCCAACATTCAATGCAGGTTTCCAACCTGGCAGCAGCTGCCGCTCAGGAAATCAATGCCAATGCACAACTGGTAAGAACCGGAGCCCTTTATCACGATCTGGGCAAAATGCAAAACCCGGCCTATTTTACCGAGAATCAGGACGGAGGGCAGAATCCCTTAAATAAAATGGAAACGGAAAAAGCTGCCAAAATTATTGTCGACCATGTGAACGAAGGGCTCAGGATTGCTAACCAATATCATTTACCTAAAGTCGTCAAAGATTTCATTACTACTCATCACGGTAGCGGACCGGCACGTTATTTCTACACCACATACAAAAACGATCATCCAGGCCAGGAGCCACCCAAAGAGGCCTTTTATTATCCCGGGCCAAATCCCTTTTCCAAAGAAACAGCCATACTAATGATGGCCGATACCGTTGAAGCAGCTTCTCACAGCTTGGCAGACTATACCGAAGACAGCATATCAGAATTGGTCGAGAAGCTTATTAACACACAAATTCAGGAAGGAGCTTTTAAAAGCGTACCTATCACCTTCCAGGAATTGGAGACAATTAAATCGGTCTTTAAACAAAAGCTAAAAAGCATCTATCACACGCGAATAGCCTATCCAAGAGAAAAAAAAGAGGATGTTCGCAAGGATTCGGGTAATGCTAACGAGAGCAATTAGAAAAAGCAGAATCGCTCTAAATAGGCCCTCTGGCAAAAAAGAAAGCAGTAATTAAAGCCGGGAACTAAGCTATTCTGTTAATTGGATTACCTTCCATAAAAGCTTTGACATTTTCAACTGCCTGAGCAATCAAACGTGCCCGGGCTTCTTTGGTTGCCCAGGCAATATGAGGAGTAATATAGCAGTTTTTAGCCCTAAGTAATGGATTATCGGATTTGGGAGGTTCTTTCGACAAAACATCAACGGCAGCAGCAAACAGTTTGTTATTGTTCAAGGCCCAGGCCAGATCTTCTTCGTTGACCAATGGTCCACGGCTCATATTTATCAAAATGGCTCCGGCTTTCATTAATGCCAGCTTTTCTTTACTCACAAAGCCTCTGTTTTCGGGAGTTAGAGGGCAATGCAGACTCAAAACGTCACTTTGGCGAAACAAAGTATCTTCATCGACAGGACTGATGCCTGCGGGCAAATCTGCTTTGCTTTTGCTGGTCAGGGCGATAACCTCCATTCCGAAAGCCAGTGCCAGTCTGGCGGTGGCCATTCCAATATTGCCCAAGCCAACTATGCCCATGGTCTTAGCTCTGAGTTCCATCAAAGGTTTATCGAAAAACGCAAAGTCTTTGCACTCTGACCAACGGCCCTTGTTGACCTCCTGTACATGATACTGAACCTGATTGCAGATATTCAGCAAGTGCGCAAAAACCATCTGCGCCACCGAGTCGGTGCTGTAGGCCGGGATATTGGTCACTACAATATTGTGGGCTTTAGTTGCGTGGATATCAACTACATTATAACCGGTAGCCAGTATTCCGATATACTTCAGACGGGGCAGCTTTTTTATCAAATCTTCGTTGACAACCACCTTGTTGGTCAGCAAGATGTCAGCATTGGCGGCC
>JAAZGQ010000092.1 GCA_012511135.1 Bacteroidales bacterium
ACTTTTCCGACTGGATAGAAATACATAATGCCGGCACAGAAGCTGTTAACCTCGAAGGCTGGTCTCTGAGCGACGATCCCTCCAAAGCACGTAAATGGGTTTTTCCGGCAGTAATCATCGAAGCCGGCAGCCATCTGCTGGTCTTTGCCTCCGACAAAAACATCAAAGATCCTCAGGAAGAGTTGCATTGCAATTTTAAATTAAGCAGTGCGGGTGAGTATCTTGCGTTGTTCAGTCCCGAAGGACTTGCTTACAGCTGTTTCAATCCTTTTCCGGCACTGGAAGCCGATGTTTCTTACGGTTACCTGGACAGCTGTCTCTTTTTCTTTGAGCAAGCCACTCCCGGTCTACCCAATGAGCTTTCCGGGGCCATACGTCTGGCTTCACCCTTTTTCAGTCATCAAAGAGGATATTACGATACTGCTTTTATGTTGAGTCTGCAAGCTCCGGCTCCGAAAGCCAATATTTATTACACGCTTGATGGCAGTCTGCCTGTAGCTGGGATTAGCACGCTGTACGAGCAGGCGATTTCCATTGAAAGTAACACGATTCTGCGGGCTGTAGCCGCCGGCGAAGCATATCTTCCGGGTAAAGCATCTACTGTCAGTTATTTGTTTATCGAAGATATACTGGCCCAATCCAACCAAGCCGAAGGCTATCCGGAATACTGGGGCAGCTATGCTCAAAAAACGGGAACTGCCATTGCCGACTATGAAATGGATCCTGAATTAACAGGAGATGAGTCATATGCCGCCTTCGTACGTAAAGGCCTGCGCGAATTGCCCGTCATCTCTGTAGTAGGCGACAAAGAGCATTTTTTCAGCCACGAAAAAGATTCCATAAACGGTGGAATTTACATCTACACCGGGCCACCGGTGGGCAAGGACAAAACTGGAGACGGTTGGGAAAGGCCTGTCTCTTTTGAGTATTTCAACACAAACGACAGTGTTTCTCTCCAAATAAATTGCGGGATTCGCATTCACGGGGGGCATAGCCGACTGGCCGAAAAAAGCCCCAAACACTCCTTTCGCTTGGTTTTCAGGCCTGAATTTGGCCCCAGTCGCTTTGATTTTCCTTTTTTCGGCCCCGAAGGACCGGAGGAATTGAATGCTGTGGTCTTGAGAGCCGGTTTTTGCAACAGCTGGATACATTCGGATGAATCAGGTAGAACCATTGCACAATACATTCGCGATGCCTGGGCCAAAAACACCCAGCTGCAGATGGGCCATCCGGCTAGTTACAATTCCTATGCGCATCTCTTTATCAATGGCCTGTACTGGGGCTTGTACAATCCTTCCGAAAGAATTGACGACGATTTTTGCGAAATACATTTCGGGGGAGACAAAGGGGACTACGATGTCATCAAACAAGAGGAAGAGCAAAATAACATCGTTTACGCTGCAGACGGAGAACTTACAGCCTGGAACAATCTGATTTCCGCACTGAAATATACCCCCGGACAAGCGGTCTATCAGCAGATTCAAGGCAGGAATCCCGACGGTTCCCCTCATGCTTCCAAAGAGGCCTTGCTCGACATGCAAAATTATATCGATTACATGCTCATCAATTTTTACGGAGGCAACACCGACTGGGATCATCACAACTGGATCGCCGTGCGCGACAGAACAAACCCTGCCCAAGGCTTTCGGATTATATGCTGGGATTCGGAGCATATTCTAAAAAGCCTTAGCGAGAACAAACTCAGTTTGAATAAAGCCAACTGTCCCAGTTTCATTTTCCAACAATTAAGGAACTGCCCTCAATTCCGCCTGGATTTTGCCGACCGCGCACAAAAACATTTCTTCAACGGCGGCCTGCTCAGTCCCGAAGGTACGGCCACTACCTGGACAGCTATTGCCGATGTCATCGATAATGCGGTTTACGCAGAATCTGCCCGCTGGGGCGATTACCGCAGGGATGTACACCCTTCGAGTCCTCCCGGAGCATTGTATCGCAAAGATGTACACTACGATGCACAAAAAAAGCATTTGTTGGAAAGCTATTTTCCGGAACGCAGTAAGATTTTTATAGACCAGCTTAAGGCAGCCTCCCTCTTTCCTCAGGTAGAAGCTCCCGAAATTTTGCTGAACGAAGACGAAGTAAACAGGGACACTTTGAGCCTCTACGATGTCTTATCTCTCAGGGCTGCCAAGGGCAGTATTTATTACAGCCTGGACGGCCGTGATCCCCTGGACTGGAGCGGAGGCCAGGAAGCTGTCCTCTCGGCTTCTTCAAGCCTGTACACCGGAGCTTTTAGTCCCGATTCGAGCATTATTCTCAAAACCAGAACCTTGTACAATAACAACTGGAGTGCCCTGAGCGAAAAGCAATTCTTTCTGAAAAAGCCGGTATCTGCTTTAAGCGAAAACAGCACAGATCCGGGCAAAGCCCTGAAACAAACCTGCTGCCCCAATCCAATGCTCAACGAGGCTGTGATAAGTTATCAATTACCCTATAAAGCCAGTCTTAGGCTGAGTTTATTTGCTTTGGACGGAACAAAAATCAGAGAGTTACAAGCACAAACTTTGGAGGCAGGCAGACACCAGATTTACCTGGATGCTCATGACTTGCAGGCCGGATTCTATCTGCTGCGTCTCGAGGCCCACGGATTGGGAACCTCCTATTCGGGTACAATTAAACTAGTTCGCAAGTAATCAGGGAATCAGCATTTTACCGCTGCTTATCGTTCCGGCATAATGCATCCTGTAGATGTAAATTCCTGGACGGAGCATGGAACAATCCATCTTTTGGCTTCCGGCGGCGGCATAAGCTTCCTGCTTGAATGCTATCCTTCTGCCGTCGGGCAGGAAAATCTCTATACGAAGACTGCCTTCGGCCGGTAAATTGTACTGCAGGCTGCCTTGTGCATAAAACACATCCACAGGTTTGAGAGGCAGCACAGCTGCCTGAGTCACGGTATCCCTGATGGTATAGTCGGCTTGGGCCAGGGCAGACCAGGCTGATCCGCTAAGCACCCTGGCTTTAACTACTGTGTATTGTTGATCCAAACTAAGGCTGTCGCTGTATCTGGAGGCCGATGCTGACACTTCTGAACTGACAGGAACTCTGGGATCGCTTCCGTCCAGTGTGTAATATATTTCTCCGGCCGGAGCTGTCAAAGCCAGTTTAAAAGCCTGATAATACTCTCCTCCTCTTTTGCTCAGCACAGGAGCCTCCAGCGAGGGATATAAGTTTTCGTCTTTGAGTTGTTGCAACAAAACAGCCGTCCGCCTGGGAAAATAATCCTTTAATAATTCTTCTTTGCGGGGCAGCCAGTGGTCGTTGGGAGTATAAACGACGCTTGTTTCGCCGGTCATCTCTTTACGGTAATCACCCCAACGGGCCGATTCGGCAACGAGGGGCTTTTCGATTTCAGCTGCCAGTTTTCCGTAACGGGCTGCCGCCGCCTCAGGCGTTAGTAAACCTTCGTTGAAAAGATGTTTGTACACACGGTCGGCAAAAAGCAGACGAAATTCCGGATTCTTTTTTAAGCCTGCCAGGATTTTGGTGGGTTCACCTTTAAGCAATTCTACTCTGTTCGTATATAAGTTTATAAATGCGGTTTCGGCATCCCAACAAAGAAAACGAAATCCCTTGTCAGGGCTAGACCGGTGTTTCAATGCATACCAGTTACCCTGATCCCAATCCTCGTTTCCGATATAGAAATTGATGAGCATATAGTCGATAAAGCCTTCGAGATCCAGGAGTTTGTCAGAGATAATTTTGGCGTAATTGGGATCGGAGGCAGCAGAGCCAACCTTAGTTGCAAGGTTAAACATTGTGTAAAATTGTTCTCTGTCTCCGTCAGAAATTCCCTGGTCTTCGTTTAAGTCTTTGACTACATCGTAGTCCTCCTCATCACCCCCCAGATAGGCTTCCGCAAATTCGCTTTTAACACGCTCATTCAAATCGTATACTCCCCAATACATTCCGTTTATGTAGAGATGCACAAAACGATTGTGTACGGCCAGATGCCCCATGGCCAATTGGGTTTCCTTGGCAAAAGGGTCTATGATGTA
>JAAZGQ010000093.1 GCA_012511135.1 Bacteroidales bacterium
CATTGTCTACGACGGCCACGACATCAATCCTACCATCGAAGGTACCAAGTTTTACAAGCACGAGGGCAACTATTATATTTTTGCACCGGCCGGCGGTGTTTCTACCGGCTGGCAGGTGGTGCTCAGAGCCGATCATCCCTACGGTCCCTGGCAGGTCCGTACGGTGATGCATCAGGGTTCTACCGACATCAACGGTCCTCATCAGGGGGCCTGGGTCAGAACCATTCTGGGGGAGGACTGGTTTATTCATTTCCAGGACGTAGGTGTGATGGGTCGGGTTGTTCACCTCAACCCTATGGTCTGGAAAAAGGGCTGGCCCGTGATAGGTCTTGACAAGGACGGTGACGGTATAGGCGAACCGGTTAGTACGTATCGCAAACCTAATATCGGAGTTACTTATCCTGTCTGTACACCGGCAGAGAGCGATGAATTCGACAAGTCAGTTCTGGCTTTGCAATGGCAATGGCAGGCCAATCCCAATTTTAAGTGGTATTACCTGGATCCCGCCAATGGAGGACGTTTGCGTTTATATTCCTTTTATACTCCCGGCGCTAAAAGCTTATGGGAGGTACCCAATTTATTGCTTCAAAAATTTCCGGCAGCCGATTTTAAAGCGACTGCCAAAATTCGCTTTGAGCCCGACAAACGCTACAAAGGCGAACGCGGAGGGCTGGTGGTGATGGGAATGGATTATGCCCTGCTTTGCATCGAGAATACCGAAAATACCTTGCTGCTAAGCCAAAACACCTGCAACAAGGCCGACAACAAAGGAACAGAGAGGATAGTGGCTGCCGTGCCTTTGACTCAACAGGAAATTCACCTCAGAGTGGAGGTGAAAGAAGGTCAGCATTGTAGTTTTTATTACAGTCTTGACGGCCAAAAATTTATACGCATCGGTACTGAGTTCACAGCCCGCGAAGGCAAATGGATAGGGGCCAAAGTCGGTTTATTTTGCACCCGTCCCCAGGAATCGAACGATGGCGGATGGTTGGATGTATCGCACTTCAGGATTGAACCTTGATGAAAAAATACCTACTGAGCTGCTCCCTGGCCTTGCTGAGCCTTGCCCTCGCTGCAGCGGACATAACCATAAGCGGATACATCTCTGACGAAGATACCGGCGAAACGCTTATAAACGCGACGGTTTACGACAGCATCTCTGGCAAAGGGGCTGTAAGCAATCTGTATGGTTTCTATACACTCACACTGCCCGAAGGCCCGGTGCATCTTATATATTCCTACTTGGGTTACAAGCCCCAGCGCTTCGCCTTCATGGCCGACAACAACCGCCAGCTGACGGTGCGCCTGCAGCCTGGTACCGAGCTGGAAGAAGTCGTGGTAAGCGGCAGGCAGCACAAGGAATTTGGTGTGCTGGGTACCCAGATGAGTACGGTGGAGATCCCGGTTTCCCAAATCAAAAACATTCCTTCGCTACTGGGTGAAAACGATGTTATCAAAGCTTTGCAACTTTTGCCCGGTGTGCAATCGGGTTCCGAAGGATCTGCCGGGCTTTATGTGCGGGGAGGGGGGCCGGACGAAAACCTCTTGTTGCTCGACGGAGTGCCTGTGTATAACGTGAATCATATGTTTGGCTTTTTTTCGGTGTTCAATGCCGATGCCATCAAAAATGTCACCCTCTACAAAGGCAATTTCCCGGCCCGTTTCGGGGGAAGGCTGTCGTCGGTGGTGGATATCCGCATGAACGACGGCAACGATAAAACTTATCATGGCAATATCAGCGTCGGGCTGATCTCCTCCAAATTCAATTTCGAAGGCCCCATAGCGCGGGAGAAAACCAGTTTCAACCTGTCTTTTCGTCGCACCTATGCCGACTTGCTGGTTCAACCCGTACTCCAGGCTTACCGACTTAATATGGGAGGAGAGGTGGACAAACTCTCGGCCGGTTATTATTTTTATGATTTCAACGGCAAAATCAATCATAAATTTTCGGATCAGGACCGTTTGTACCTGAGTTTTTATTCGGGCGATGATGCTGTTTACGCTAAGGTTAGAGACAAGTACAGCGAGTCCAACGAATACAAATACATCTCCACCATAGGGCTGGACTGGGCCTGGGGCAACCTGATTACGGCTCTGCGTTGGAATCACATCATCAACAGCAAAATGTTTTTGAATACCACAGCCTCTTATACCCGTTATCGTTTTGATATGTCCATAGGGATGAACGAAGAAAATTGGGAATACCAACCTCCAAAGTATTTTGCTTCCGATATATTAATGGGCTATCGTTCCGGGATTGAGGATTATACCATCAAAGCTGATTTGGATTACACACCCAATCCCGGGCATACGATTAAAATGGGAGCTAATTATACTTACCACACTTTTAAACCCGGTGTAACGGTAGCCCAGTTCCAGATGGACGACGATAGTATGCACCATACCCTGCTCGACACCACTTACGGCGACAGTTTTGTGTATGCTCACGAAACCATGCTTTATGTGGAAGACAACATTGATTTGGGCCGTTTTATTAAAGCCAACCTGGGCTTGCATTATTCTACTTTCTTTGTGCAGCAGCAGTTTTATCATTCCCTGCAACCCCGCTTGGGTTTGCGTTTTCTGTTTAGCGAGGATCTTTCGTTCAAGGCCGGGTACGCCATGATGAGCCAGTACATCCACCTTTTGTCCAACAGCAGCATCAGCCTGCCAACCGACCTCTGGGTGCCGGTAACCAAACGCATTACGCCCATGAGGTCGCATCAGGTGTCGGCCGGTCTGTTTTACAACCTCAACAATCTGGTCGATTTTTCGGTGGAAGGCTATTATAAATCTATGTACAACATTCTGGAATACAAGGATGGAGCCTCTTTTATGGGCTCAACCACCGGCTGGGAAGATAAGGTAAGCATGGGCAGGGGCTGGTCTTATGGCCTGGAATTTCTGGCGCAAAAGTCTTATGGCCGCTATACCGGCTGGATTGGTTATACCTGGGCCAAATCGGAACGTCTGTTTGACCGCCCCGGCCAGGAGCTCAACAACGGGAAAGTGTTTCCGGCCAAATACGACCGCCGCCACGACCTGAGCATTACGGCGGCCTATAAACTGAACGAGCGCATCGATTTTGCAGCCACCTGGATTTACAGCAGCGGCAATTGCGCCACTCTGGCCTTGCAGAATTACGAAGGGAGTCAGGTGCCCGACAGTTATCAGTATTATTTCCCCAATCTTGAATACATTGAATCGCGCAATAATTACCGTTTCGAATCATATCAGCGGCTGGACATCGGGGTAAATTTCCGCAAAAAACTCAAACACGGCAGCCGCACCTGGAACATCAGTGTTTACAATGCCTACAACCGCAACAATCCTTTTTTTGTGTATCCATCCTATTCTGTACAGTACAATCCTGTTACACAGCAATATGTATCAAAAAGAGCGCTCAAACAGGTCTCCATTTTCCCCATCATTCCTTCCATCAGCTATTCTTATTCTTTTTGATGTTGCCCTATGAAAAAAGCCTTATTATACCTTACTGTCTTTATGCTCTTTGCGTCTTGCGAAAAAGAGATTGAGTTCAAGGGCGACATCACCGAACCTCTGTTGGTGCTGAATGGTTTTGCCCTTCCTGATTCCCTGCTGGTGTTCAGGCTGACCGAAAGTCGGTTCTTTCTGGAAGAGGCCGATTCTTTCCCGACAGTAAGGGATGCCGATGTTCGCTTATACGTGGACGGAATGTACAAAGAGGATTTACAATCGCAGCAAAACGGTTATTACTACAGCTCTTACCGTCCCAAACAGGGTGAAGTGCTGAGCCTCGAAGCCCAAGCTCCCGGTTTTGAAGCCGTCAAGGCCGAAACCCGGCTGCCTGTGCAGGCAGAATTGCTCGAAGTAGATACTTCCATTACCAAAGTCGGGGAACAATACGCTCTTTCGTATGATTACGATGTTGAAGCCCAGGAATACATTATTGATACGGTGGGCGTGTATACTAATTACGAGGTAAGTATGAATTTAAAATTCAAAGATCCCCCTGCCTCTGGCGATTATTATCGTGTGCTGGTAAAGCAATTTTTCAGCGAAGGCGAAAATTTCTACGAGTTTTATGATTTTTACGTCAATAATTTTTATACGACCGAAATGGGCGATTTATTGAGCCTGACCGAAACTCAGAATGATTACCACATCTACGCCGATGAACTTTTTAATGCTAAAGTAGTCGATATGAAATTGAATTTTGGGACGCATACTTATTACGATTATCAGAGCGGGCCTATCTCGTCGGGTGCTCGTTTTCAGGTTCAACTGCAGAATATATCACAATCTTATTATTTGTATCTGAAGACCTTGTCGGCCTATCAGAATGCGGTGGAATTTTTTGCCGAGCCCATCCAGATATATAGTAATGTCCAAAACGGAATCGGTCTTTTTGCGGCCTATAGTTCCAGTGTTATTGAACTGGAGTTTATAAATGAAGGATCAGAGAACACAAAGCAAGATTATAAGAAATAAAATACCAAACACTTGAATCTATGATAAAATCGGCCTTTGAGAATAGCGTGTTGTTGTGGGTGCTAATGCTGGCTCTGCTGAGTAGTTCCTGTACTCAGAAAGAAGACATCCGGGTTTTTGTGGCCGGTGATTCTACAGCTCAGAGCTATCGTGTGGAACAAACCCTGATGCGGGGTTGGGCGCAATACCTGGAGCTCTTCTTTGACGAGCAGGTTCAGGTCGAAAATCGCTCCATGGCCGGTCGCAGCACCAAGTCTTTTCGCGAAGAGGGCCGTTGGAACAAAATTCTGGAAGATCTCCACAAGGGCGATGTGGTGTTTATTCAGTTTGGACATAACGACACTTCGACCAAGCCCGAGCGGCATGCATCGCCCGCGGATTACCGGCAAAATCTGAGCCGTTTTGTGCAAGAAGTACGCGAGCGCGAAGCTACGCCGGTGCTGCTCACTTCGATTGTGTTGTGTACTTTCAATGACTCGGGACAGCTCGAAGACCGTCGTCTGGGGGAATATCCGCAAATTGTGCGTGAGCTGGCGGCAGAGGAAAAGGTGATTCTGATCGATATGTTTCAACTAAGCTTTGATTTGTTGCAGGAGCTCGGTCCGGAGGAAGCCCGCAAGCTATATATGTTTCTGGAACCGGGCGAAGACCCTTCCAGGCCTCAGGGTTCGAATGACGATACCCATTTAAGGGAAAAAGGTGCCAAACAGCTGGCGGCTCTGGTGGCCGAAGAAATCCGCCAGGAACGCATCAAGCCGTTGTATCCTTACTTGCTTGATAAAAAAGAATGGCCCCGGTAATCTTGTTTTAGTTGTTGCGTCATTTATTTTTTTCTTGTACTTTCGCGTAGTTTTTTAACAAGCGGAAATAGCTCAGTTGGTAGAGCATCAGCTTCCCAAGCTGAGGGTCGCGGGTTCGAGTCCCGTTTTCCGCTCCAGCTTAACAAAATCCAAAACCATGAAAAACAAAAAGAACGCAATTATCATTGTATTAAGCCTGCTGGCTTTGATTTTTCTCTTGTC
>JAAZGQ010000094.1 GCA_012511135.1 Bacteroidales bacterium
GGGGAGTTGGGAGATAAATCAGCAGAAGTGTTCATATTAATGGTAATATATGGCAGTGATTTAATATCACCAACTAAATCCAATGCCCAGTGACAACATATAGGGTGGCGCCTCTTTGTTGTCAAATAATATCTCTTCGAAGTATTCTTCTATTTCCAGTATTTTAGCCAATCCAATTTGAAATTGAAGACCAAATTCACTTTTCTTAATAAACACCCATCTTCCGCCGAATTCCAAGCCAAGTGCTTTGAGCAAACCGAAACCGGCGTCTTTATAGCTGACATTGAAAAAAGGGCTGTTTTTCTTCTCATTGGTATGTATTTTTACTCCGGCTGTATATCCGGTATACCCCATTCCAAAATGAATTCCCAAAAAATCGTGAACCCTGACTTCATAATCAATCCCAACAAGAGTGTATCCCCCTATCTGATAGCCAACAGCCAATACATTTCTACTCTGCTCCGAATCAGGATTCTCTTGTCCGTAAGAAATCTCTAAAAAGAGAAAGGCTGCCATTAAACATACAAGTTTTTTCATATCAATACTTTATAGTTATATCATTGATAATTAATTTATTTCTATTAAATATTTTCAGTGTTTCATTGCTTGACCGTGAAATAATCTATGGCATTTATATGATTACGAACTTTGTGTTATTTTCTCCAACAACCTGCCTCCCGAAATATCCCAGAATTTATTGAAAAAGGCACTGAGTTTTTCAATTACTGTGTCGCGTTTTTTGGTTCGGGCGCCGGTGGGTGTAAATCTCGAAACAGGGGGCAGCACTTTGGTGATGCCTGTACCTGTTGTTTGCACATAACCATCGCGAAAAGCGTTGTCAATAAAGTGGTAGGTTTCTTCTTTATTCAGATTCTCCTCTTCGATGATTCGGTCTATTTCTTCAAGCTTTTTGGCGTCAACAAATGTATGCCAGTCTTCATCGACATTCGATGCAGGATTTAAGGAATCAATAAAGTGCTGTATCAGCTCTTTTTTGTTGCGTAGTTCAATACTCGAATCGATGGCTTTGTTGATATTTATCACCATTTCCTTGTCTTGCAAATGGCTCTCGTGATATTGTCTGATCAGTGCCAGAATGTAGTCAATATTGATCTCCACCTGCTTGATCAACTCCATTTCAAAAACAATATCATCGTTGATGTTTTCGCTTTCTCCTTTGTTCTTACCACGAAATTCATTGTACAGGTTGATATACATGCTGTGGTAATCCTGCACATCTCTTTCGGACAATACTTCATTGCCCGCAAATTCATCGAAGGTGCTGAGTATATTCTTAAGCTTCAGAATGGCACTATACAAGCTGATAAACTCTTTCTGATTTGTTTCTCCGACAATTGGCTCAGCGACCGGGAATTTATCTTGCAAGTCTGTAACCACATCCAAATAACCCCTGATTTCTTTTTCGCCCTCCTTGTAACCATGGTAATATTCACTGTAGGTTTTGAGTAATACTATGCCGCCGGCTTCTTTATCTCCAAACAAGGCAATGCTTTCGTTGGTGGCTTTTTCGAGATTGCGAAAACATATAATATTACCAAATGTTTTGACGGAATTCAGAATACGGTTGGTGCGCGAAAAGGCTTGCAAAAGGCCGTGCAGCCGCAGGTTCTTATCTACCCAGAGAGTGTTCAGGGTGGTGGCATCGAAACCGGTAAGGAACATGTTCACAACAATCAGCAAATCAATTTCGCGGTCTTTTACCCGTTGCGAAACGTCTTTGTAATAATTCTGAAATTTATCGCCCGAAGTATCGAAATTGGTTTTGAATAGTTGGTTGTAGTCCTGAATGGCAGCTTCCAAAAAGTCTCTGGAACTTTGATCTATACAGCTTGTATCCTCCAGGTTTTCGTCTTTTATTATACCGTTATCTTCGTCGTCGGCTTCGTTCACCCCATAGCTGTAAATGGTAGCCACTTTTAGTTTTTTATCGCCGGGCTAATCGGCCATTTGGCTTTTGAATTCAGTGTAATATTTTTTGGCCACCTCAATAGAAGCAACGGCAAAAATGGCGTTAAAGCCGGCTAAACGGCGGTCTTTTAGTTGATAAAAGCTGTTACGTTTTGTATTTTGGTCGAAATGTTCCCGGATATATTGCACCACATTACTGATACGCTCGGGAGCTGCCAAAGCCTTTTCCCTGTCAATATCCCAAACCTGGGCATCAGCAATATTTTCCTGCTCCTTCATGGTACTGATATAATCGATACGGAAGGGAAGTACGTTTTTATCGGTAATGGCATCTACAATGGTGTAGGTATGTAGCATGTCGCCAAATGCCTGTTGGGTGGTACGCAGGTTGAATTTACTGCTGCTGCTCGAGTTAACAGCAAAAATGGGCGTTCCTGTAAAGCCAAACAAATTATACTTTTTGAAGGCTCTGGTAATGGAGGTGTGCATATCGCCAAACTGCGAACGGTGGCATTCATCGAAAATAACAACGATACGCTGGTTGAACGAAGGATGGTTTTTATACCGCTTGATGAGTATGGATAATTTTTGAATCGTCGTAATGATAATCCGTGAAGCCGGATTTTCAAGTTGCTTTTTCAGAATAGCCGTATTGGTGTTGCTGTTGGCCGCCCCTTTTTCAAACTTATCGTATTCCTTTATGGTTTGATAGTCGAGATCTTTCCTGTCGACTACAAACAACACTTTGTCGATAAAGGGCAATTTACTTGCCAACTGAGCTGTTTTGAACGAGGTTAATGTTTTACCGCTTCCGGTGGTATGCCAGATATAGCCCCCACCATTGATGCTCCCGTAGGTTTTATAATTGTTGGAAACAGCTATTCTGTTCAGAATACGTTCAGTGGCAACAATCTGGTAAGGACGCATAGCCAGCAGAAGCTTTTCGGAAGTAAAAACGCAATACTTTGTCAGCAGATTGAGCAAGGTGTGTTTGGCAAAGAATGTACGTCCAAAATCCATTAAATCAGTAATTGGCCGGTTGTTGGCATCGGCCCACCACGAGGTAAACTCGAAGCTGTTGCTGGTGCGTTTTCCCTTTTTTATGGCTCCGTCGCCCAACTCCCTGATATGCGTAAAACGGGTGGTGTTGCTGTAATAC
>JAAZGQ010000095.1 GCA_012511135.1 Bacteroidales bacterium
AAAAAGCGCAAATATATATCAAAAAGCGCAATCCTGGCGTTTAATTTGCTACTTTTGCAGGCAAAATAACACTAACATTGGCTAAAAGAAAAAAAGAACTCCCCTTGTTGGAGAATATAGAGATCGAAGCATTTGCTGCCGAGGGCAAAGCTTTGGCAAGAGTAGATGATCTGGTGGTTTTCGTGCCCTTTGCGGCTCCGGGAGATGTAGCAGACATAAAACTCAGCCGAAAACGCAAACAATACGCCGAAGGTCGCATTGTTGCTTTCAAAAAGTATCCCCCCGATCGCACCGAGCGCTTTTGTAGCCATTTTGGCGTTTGCGGGGGATGTCAATGGCAACACCTGCCCTATGCTGCTCAGTTAAGGTATAAGCAACAACAGGTCCTGGATGCCATGCAACGCATAGCCAAGGTTGAAATACCGGAACCCGGACCCATAATAGGCTCAGAGAATGATCGTTTTTACCGGAACAAACTGGAATTTACCTTTTCGAACAAACGCTGGCGGACCATAGATGAAATTAAGTCCGGTGTAGAATTCAAGGACAACGATGCCCTGGGTTTTCATATTCCGGGCATGTTTGACAAAGTGTTGGATATAGAAAAATGCTGGCTGCAGGAAGATTTTTCGAACAGGGTTCGCCTCAGTGTCAAAGCCTTTTGCCTGGAGCACAACATGGATTTTTTCGATTTAAGGCAACAAGAAGGCATGATGCGCAACCTGATCATCAGAACAGCTTCGACCGGCGAAAAAATGCTGATTGTGGTTTTTTATCAGGACGAAGCAACATCTCGCGAGGCTCTGTTAAAGCATTTACTGGAGCATTTCCCCGAAATCACCAGCCTGATTTATGTTATCAACAACAAGGGCAACGACACCATCTTTGACCGGGATACATCGGTCTATCACGGGCCCGGCTATATCTTCGAAGAAATGGAAGGCCTGCGCTTTAAAATCGGGCCAAAATCTTTTTATCAAACCAATTCCGCTCAAGCCTGTCGTTTGTATTCGGTCGTCAGAGAATTTGCCGGCTTAAAACCAGATGAGCTAGAGTACGATTTGTATACAGGAACAGGCACCATTGCCAATTTTCTGGCCCGTCAATGCCGCAAAGTCATTGGTATCGAATACATCCCCGAAGCCATCGAAGATGCCCGGGCCAACGCCGAACTCAACGGCATACACAATACGGCGTTTTTTGCTGCTGATGTCAAAGACCTGCTCAACGAAGCTTTTATGGCCGAACACGGCCGTCCCGATGTGCTGATCACCGACCCTCCCCGCGCCGGCATGCACGAGGATGTGGTTAAAACTATTTTGACCGCCACTCCGGAGCGAATCGTCTACGTAAGCTGTAATCCCGCCACTCAGGCCAGAGACCTGAATCTTTTGGATCAACAGTACCAGGTAGCAGCACTTCAGACGGTGGATATGTTCCCCCATACCCAACATGTAGAGAACGTTGTGCTGTTAAAGCGCAGAGAATAGGCATTACACCGCTCAATCGCGGTGACGCAGCGCTTCGTACATCAGAATGCCGCCTGCAACCGATACATTCAGCGAAGCGATATCGCCCGACACGGGAATTTTGACGATTTCATCGCAGAGCGTTAAATGTACCGGAGCAATGCCCTGATCTTCGGCTCCCAGTACCAAGGCCAGAGGGCCCGAATAATCGGCATCTCTGTAATTCTTATCGGCTTTTTCGCTGGCTCCAATCAGTTTTAGGCCCGATAGTTTCAAAAAACGAAGGCTTTCTTTCAGATTGCGCTCCCGGCAAACCGGCAAATGATACAAAGCGCCGGCCGAGGTTTTGATGGCATCGGCATTTACACTTACACTGCCGGTCTGGGGCAATACTACGGCGTGAACGCCCGCGCAGGCACAACTGCGGGCAATGGCACCAAAGTTGCGAACGTCGGTAATACCGTCCAGTACCACCACAAAAGGCATAATGCCCTGGTCGTACAAGGCGGGAATAAGCTGATCGAGGCGTTGATAGGTGATGGGTGAAATAAAGGCCACCACTCCCTGATGGTTTTTGGAACTCAGGTGCATTAATTTTTCCTGAGGAACCCGCTGAACCGGAATCTCATAGCCTTTGAGGACTTCGCTGAGTTCACGCGAAAGATCGCCTTCCAGATTTTTACGTATCCAGATTTTGTCGATTTCTTTGCCGGCATTGAGCGCTTCCATTACAGCCCTGATGCCGAAAACCATGTCACTGCCGCCCCCCTGGGGACGTTTTCTGATGTTAAACTGATAATTCATTTATTCTCCGTATATCAAATGACGAGCGTTGTTTATAGCGGCCTGGCTCAAATTGGCGCCGCTTAGCATCAGGGCAATTTCCCTGACTCTTTCTTCTTCGCTGAGGCGTATGGCCTTGCTTAGGGCCTGTTCGCCCTCTTCGGTTTTAAATACTTTATAATGTTGCTGCCCGCGGGCGGCAATTTGAGGTAAATGGGTAATGCAGATAACTTGCCGCTTATGAGCAATCTCTTTCATCAGATCGGCCATTTTATGCGCAATTTCTCCGGAAACGCCGGCATCAATTTCATCAAACAACAAGCAGGAATAATTGCCTTTGCTTGCCACCAGTGCCTTAAGGCTTAACATAAGACGGGAGATTTCACCTCCCGAAGCAATTTGGCCTATGGCTTGAGGAGCTATGTTTTTGTTGGCCGAAAACAAGAAAGTCACTTTGTCCATACCCAGTTCATCGGGCGCTTTTGCTTCTATGTCGATTTTGAAAAGGCCGTGAGGCATGCCCAGCTGTCGCAACTGGGCACTGAGATGGTTTTCGATTTCCTTGCACTGGGCTTTTCTTTTGCCGGATAAGAGTCCGGCTTTTTGAAGGGCAGCCTGAAGGGCATCGTCACGCTTTTGCCTGGCGGCATCGAGTAATTCCTGCCCGTGTTCGATGAAAGCGATTCTCTTTTCCAGATCCACTTGTCTGTCCAGCAATTCATCGAGCTTATTAGCCTTGAATTTTTGCAGCAATTCGTAGAGCAAACTTAGTCTATCCTGAACCTGTTCCCTTAGTTGGGGATTGTATTCCACATCGTTGCACCAACGGGCAACATCACGCTGCAAATCGTTCAAATCGACAAAAGCGGAATGCATTCTTTCGTGGGCTTCTGTTATCTTAGGCCAAAGCGAAAGCAGTGAGGCCGATTCCTGTCCAGCTGATTTCAGCAGGCTGCAAATGCCCTGTTCCTCGTCCGAGAGCAGATTTTCTATTTTACTGAGCGCGGCCTTGATTTCTTCGGCATGTTCCAATACGGACAATTCCTGTTCCAATTGTTCCTGTTCACCGCTTTTAAAAGCAGCAGAGCGCAGTTGTTCCAGCTGAAAAAGCAGAAAGTCTTGTCCGTCAATGTCTTTTTGTATGCTTTCTTCCAGGGCCTTCAATTCCTGAACGGCCTGTCGGTAGCTTTCGTATACCAAACGGTAGTCCGTCAATTGCTCGTGACTTTGAGCCAGGTTGTCCAATAGTTCCAACTGGAACAAACTGTTGTCCAACAAGAGACTTTCGTGCTGAGAGTGCACGTCCACCAGTTTTAAGGCCAGATCCCTGAGAAGGCTTAATGCTACCGGAGAATCGTTGACAAAAGCCCGGCTTTTGCCGTTATCGTACAATTCCCTGCGAACAATGCAGGATTCCGGATCGAATTCCATGCCTTTGAGGCTGAAAAAGTCCGCCAGCTCATGCATCTGGTTGAATTCGGCTTCGACTACGCAGCGCGAGGCTCCCTCTTTGATGACACGTAAATCGGCCCTTTGCCCCAGAATCAGGGCAATGGCTCCCATCAAGACCGACTTGCCCGCTCCTGTCTCTCCTGTAATGACAGAAAATCCGGATTCAAATTGCAAATCCAGATTTTCGATGAGTACATAATTTTCTATGTGGAGCTTCGACAACATACAATCAGTTATTGTTCTTGATAGCCTGTAAGCGGTTGCTTTGTCCGGGGTATATAAAACTAAGCAGGTCGAAAACCTCTTGTTTTTCTTTAGTATCGGCTTTGGAATAGAGCTGAATCCATTCTTCCATTTTAGAATCAGCCAGATTGCTCAGCAAAGGAGAACCGGGATTCAATCTTTTTACTTCTTCCAGTACACCAAAAGAGGCAGTAATAATTTTACGGGCAGCCACAGCGTCCTGATGCAAGAGGTCCATGCCCCGGCGGTGATAGTTGTAATTGAGCAGACGCATGGCTTTTTGGTTTTCGTCGTTCAGGGCATGGGTCCAGCCCCAACAATTTTTATCGTCTTCGTTCGATTTCCAGTTATCGCCCAAAAAACCCTGTGCCTGAGAGACGATGTCACTGGCTTTAGCCAGAAAGACTTCTCCGCCGTAGGGAGAAAAACTGTCAAAATCCATGCAAAGAACGATGTATGTCCAAAAGGC
>JAAZGQ010000096.1 GCA_012511135.1 Bacteroidales bacterium
AAAGAAAAAATTCCGGTTCCTCCCTCCATGCTGATGTTTAAATCCAGGCGCCCTTCGTTCGATGAAATTGCAGAAAACATCGGGGCACCTTTTATCTTGAAAATACCCGACGGCTCTTTTTCGATCGGCATGGTCAAAATCGAAACAGAGGCAGCGCTGAGCGAAGCTCTGGACAAACTCTTTGAAAAATCGGCCATCTTGTTGGCCCAGGCCTTTACTCCTACCGAATTTGACTGGCGTGTCGGCGTACTCAACGGAGAACCCCTCTATGCCTGCAAGTATTATATGGCCAAAGGCCATTGGCAGATTTATCACCATTTCCAGTCGGGACGCAGTTACAGTGGCATAGTGGAAACCATCCCCATTTATCAGGTACCCCGTACTGTCATCGAAACCGGCGTAAAAGCCGCCTCATTGATTGGCAAAGGTTTGTATGGTGTAGATCTCAAGATGGTCAAAGACAAAGCCATGGTAATAGAAATCAACGACAATCCCAGTATTGACCACGGTTGCGAAGACATCGTGCTGGGCAACGAGCTGTATTACCGCATTCTGGATTACTTTGAACGATCACTGAACAACAACGAGCGATTCTAACTATGCTAATTCGCCAGGCAACAAGAGCCGACCTTAAAGCTATTCTCACTATTGAAAACAGTTCTTTCGAGGCAGAACGTTTTACACGCTCTCAATTGCTTTATCTTATGACCAAAGCCCGGGGCTTGTTTCTGGTGCTGGAGCTAGAGGAGGAAATAGCCGGTTATCTCTCCGTTTTAACACACAAAAAACCCCACAGCCTGCGCATATATTCCATTGCCGTGGATCCCGCCCGGCGGGGGATGAAACTGGGTCAGGCCCTTATCGAGAAAGCGATAGCTTACGCCTTGGAGCTTGGTTTGCCGGCCCTCAGCCTCGAAGTGAATACCGAAAACAGCCCGGCTATCAGCCTGTATGCCCGCAATGGTTTCGAGGCCGTTGAAATTTTGGAAGATTACTACGGCAAGGGAGAGAATGCCTTGAAAATGATCAAAAAACTCTGACAATCTAATACTTCTCTCCTATCCATTCTGGAGCGATGAGCTTTAATTCGTTTTCTGCTTTTTAGGTTCCAGGCCGATTAATTCTTATGCTCCCGGTCTATCTCCATATCGCTCAAATGCAGTTCCAATGCCTTGACCGAAATCTGAATTTCGAAGACAGAAACACCCAGCGAAGCAATCAGCAGCAAAATAGCCACTCCGAAAACATACACAGCCGGCAGCTGCAAACCCACATAAATCAGAAACATGGTGACCACACAAAGAAAAAGGCTGCTGATGCCCAGCAACTGCATGGCCCTGGTCATGTACAGGCGCTTGCGGAGATTGGCAATTTGGGCTGCTTTCACTTTGTCGGGATCTTCCAGATATTTATCCTTGAGGGTTCTGACCACCTGAGCATAAGAAAGAAAACGATTGGTATAAGCCAGCAACAACAATGAAATGGCCGAAAACAAAAATGTCGGGGTGATTAGGCTGAGTTCTTCCATCGGTTAGT
>JAAZGQ010000097.1 GCA_012511135.1 Bacteroidales bacterium
ACAACAAAGCCCAATGCAAATACTAAATACAGCATTAGTCCCGATCTTTTTGTGTTTTTCATATCAATCTATGTCTGAGCTCGCGAACAAAGATAAATCAGTCTGCTGTTTCTGCAAACATTTGCTTATTTTTGTTGATCGTTTTATAAAAACAGAACCAATCAGTGTCTGCGCTATGTCCACGAAAAGCTATTCTTTGTTTCCGAGTTTCCTCAAAATGCTTATATTTTCAGCTTTAGCTCTCTTCGTGTTGCAGGCCCGGGCAGTCGGGAAACTCTGGTTGCCTGAGTCTGCCGTTGCAAGTGTTGAGGTTATCATGCCGGCAGGGGAAAAATCTCCCGGACTCGATTTGGCAAAGCAAGCCCTGATCAATGGCTGGCAAGATCCCGAAAATACCCGCATCGAACTCAAGCTAAGTCGTGATAAGCAACTTTCTGACCAAGGCTTTAGTTTATCGCCCGGGCGCATTACAGCCCAAACGACTCAAGGCCTGCTTTATGGAGCCTACGAATATTTACGACGCCAGCAGACCGGCCTTACTTTGGAACTGCCCTTTTCCAATCCTTCCTACCAACGGCGTTTGCTCAACCACTGGGACAACCTGGACGGTTCGGTGGAACGGGGCTATGCCGGCCACTCTATTTTTTGGAAAGGCAGACATCAACCGGAGCCGACGGCAGAAGACCGCGAACGCTGGCGGACTTACGCCGCACTAAATGCTTCTATAGGCATCAACGGAGCCGTTTTGAATAATGTCAATGCTTCACCCGAAATGCTGAGTCTGCCGGTACTGAAGCGCGCTGCAGCAATAGCATCCGAACTCCGGCCATACGGCATAGTAAGTTATCTGAGTATTAATTTCTCTACACCAATTTCGCTGGCTGGGCTTAAAACCGCCGATCCTCTTGACCCTGAGGTGATCGATTGGTGGCGGGCAAAAATCAGCGAAATCTACTCCCTGATCCCCGACTTCGGGGGCTTTCTGGTCAAAGCCAGCAGCGAAGGCCTTCCCGGACCCGGAGATTTCGGACGTAGCCACGCTGAGGGAGCCAATATGCTGGCCGGACTGCTCAAGCCTTACCAGGGCATTGTAATGTGGCGGGCTTTTGTGTATAAACCCGACAACAGCGACAGGGCCAAACAGGCCTACGAGGAATTTATGCCCCTGGACGGGCAATTCAGTGATAATGTGATCATACAGGTCAAAAACGGGCCCATCGATTTTCAGCCCAGAGAGCCTTTCAGCCCCTTGTTTGGGGCTCTTCAAAAGACGGCCGTCATGCCTGAACTGCAAATCACCCAGGAATACCTGGGACAAGAACATCAGCTGGCCTTTCTGGGAGGATTGTGGGAAGAATGTCTGCAAAGCGATACCTGGCAGAAAGGCCCGGGCAGCACAGTGGCCCGCTGCACGGACGGCAGCCTTTTCAATCAACCTCTGACCGCCATAGCCGGAGTTTCAAATATCGGCACAGACAACAACTGGTGTGGCCATCCTTTTGCTGCCGCCAACTGGTACGCTTTTGGACGCCTGGCCTGGGACAACTCGGCCAGTGCTTCCGAAATAGCCGAAGAATGGCTGAGACTGACTTTCAAACCAACACAGGCTTCGGAAAAGATTCTGACCTCCGACGAGAACCCGTCTTCTGACAGAAATCCAGGTGCTGAACCGAACCGGAGCCCGAAGGAAGATCCGGCATTGAACCACGCGGGCGAAGAGTGGGAGAAGGAATTTCTTCAACCGGTTTTATCTATGATGCTCCAAAGCCGGGAAGCTATGGTCAATTACATGATGCCCCTGGGCCTGCATCATTTGTTTGCCCTCGATCACCACTATGGGCCGGAGCCCTGGTACGACGCCCCGGGACAAAGAAAAGACTGGACTCCGCCCTACTATCACCAGGCGGATGCAAAAGGCCTGGGCTTTGACCGCAGCTCGGGGGGCAGCAATGCCGTGGCGCAATACCGGGAGCCCTTACGTTCTCAATTTGACAATGCAGCCACTTGTCCCGAAAATCTACTGCTCTGGTTTCATCACCTCCCCTGGGATTACCGCCTGCAGAATGGCCTCAGCCTGTGGGAGGAGCTTTGCCTGCGTTACGATGCTGGGCTTCAGGAAGCCCGTCGTTTCCGGTTGGTCTGGGACAGTGTGGAAAGCTGGGTTGACAGCGAAGTTTTTATTCAGGTTCAGGCCAAACTCCGCAGACAAGCCCGGGATGCTCAGGTCTGGAAAGACGCCTGCCTGCTCTATTTTCAATCGATCAACCAACTACCCTTCCCCGAAGAGATGGAAAGGCCGGTTCACGACCTGGATGCACTCAAAAAAATAAGCCTGCGCGAGGCCACCAAAGGTCTTTTCCTGATGGGAGTGGCCGTTAACAGCCCTCAGACCCGGGGCGCCAGGCCTGCCGAAGCTGAACAAATCTCTAAACACTTCAACGCCATTGTTCCGGAGAACTGCATGAAATCGGCAGTGATTCATCCCGAAGAACATCGTTACAGCTTCGAAGCCAGCGATCAAATGCTGGCTTTTGGAGAGAGCAATCAGCAAGTCATCACCGGACATTGCCTCATCTGGCATTCCCAACTGGCTCCCTGGTTTTGCGTGGACGAACAGGCTAAGCCGGTTTCTGCCGAAGTGCTCAAGTCCAGAATGCGGGAGCATATCTTTACGATTATGACTCGCTACAAAGGCCGCATCAAAGGCTACGACGTGGTCAACGAAGCTTTCGAAGACAACGGCTCCTATCGCAACAGTCCTTTTTACCAAATTTTGGGCAAGGATTTCATACGGCTGGCCTTTGAATACGCACACCAGGCCGATCCCGAGGCTGAACTCTATTACAACGATTACAACATGGCCAATCCGGCCAAATGTGATGCCGTTGTGAGAATGGTCGAAGAACTCAAAGCCGCCGGTTGTCGCATAGACGGGGTGGGAATGCAGGCACATGTACATTTGGACGACCCATCTGCAGCAGCTTTCGAAACCAGCATCCTCAAATTGGCCGCGGCCGGTGTCAAGGTCCTGATTACAGAATGGGATATTTCCATTCTGCCCAATCCTTACAGGCATACAGGAGCAAACATTGCCGACCGCTTCGCCTATTCTGATCAAACCGACCCCTACCGCAAGGGAGTACCCGAAGAAGTAATGAAAGCCTGGGAACATCGTGTCACGGAGCTCTTTGCACTTTTTCTGAAGCACCACGAACACATCGATCGTATTACCCTCTGGGGTCTGAATGACGGCAATTCCTGGCGCAACAATTTCCCCATCCGCGGACGCAAAGATTACGCCTTGCTCTTCGATCGCAACAATCAGCCCAAAGCTGTGGTACAACAAATGATTGAGCTGGCACTGGAAGCTAAATCAAAGTAATTACAATCTGGATTATTGCTAATTGATAATCCAATTTTTCTCTTTCTTATGCATTAAGCTTTAGCCAGATTGATTCAAATTGTGAATGTTCCCGCTTGATTTATTCAGTAATAAAAATATTTTTAGCTTTTGGCCTGGAGTGCTTGTATATGTCAATGAAGTTTAATTTGTTTGCGAAATTAAATTTCATAATTCATTCTTTTTAACCCCTTGCCATGAAAAAGACTCTCCTCCTTGCCGGGCTTTTAGCCCTAACGGGCAGCTTATGCGCCCAAAACATGCCTCTCTGCGAAGTTTTCGAGAAACTTGGCAACAACAGTTCGGACTTTAGTCCCCTGATGGGACCAGCCACCGATACTTTGGAAATCAACTTTGTTTCCACCATCGAAGTCGACAAGGCGGAAAAGTCTATCTTTAAAAAATTATTGGGTGCACCTTATTTTGAGGCCAGCTACGGTAACTTTCAGACCGAAGCCGAAGCTCTGCAATTTGTAAAAGGCATACAGCAGGAATTTTCAGCCTGCTGGGAAGGCTTTCGTTTTCCGGAAAAATACGACAAAGCCCTGAATATTCGTGATTTCAGATTTGTGCAGGACGCCGAAAATATTTTCCGCGTATACGAAGCCAGTCTCCGAATTGATCAATGGGCTGGTGAGTTTTATGTAAGTTTCCGATTCCCGCAAAGTTCTGATGACTTTTTTACAGGAACCACACCAGCTTTTGTCGACTATCAGGTTTTACCGAAAACAGAAGACGACTCTCCCTTTGCTTTTAGTTTAAAACTGGTCATGACAGAAGCCTTCGAAGGATTCGAGCGGATCAGGGGCGATCTTATTTTGGACC
>JAAZGQ010000098.1 GCA_012511135.1 Bacteroidales bacterium
CCCTGGGTATGGTTAATAACAGCCACCTGAGTGCTGCAGCCGTTTTTCTTGATCAGGAAAGAACCACCGAAGTGGCCACTATGCCTGAGCAGCTTTTACAGGCAAAAGTTTCGGGTTTGAATACTATGTTCAGATCGGGGATGGAAGGATCGGGGGCCAATTTGTTTGTCCGTGGCTTCAATTCGCTTTATGCTTCCAACCAGCCTATCCTGGTTATTGACGGTATGGTACTGGAAAATGCCCAATTCGGCAGTTCCCTTATAGAAGGATTTATTTCGACACCTTTGGGTGCTATTGATATTCAGGATATTGACCGTATAACTTTGATCAAGGATGCCAGCTCAGTTTACGGCGTCAAAGGAGCCAACGGTGCGTTGTTGATTCAAACCAAACGCACGACCGATCTGGCCACCAAAATTAATGTGATGGCAGTTCAGGGTTTAAGTTTGCAGCCCTCAAAAATCCCCATGCTAAATGCAGAGGATGCCAGGCATTACCTGATTGATATGTACCAAAGTACCGGCCAATACACTGCGACAGAGATACAGGCCCTGCCTTTTGTCGACCAGCAAATTCCGGTACAAGAAGCCTGGGGTTATTCGGGCAATGTGGATTATTACCGGTACAACAAAAACACCGACTGGCAGGAGGAGAATTTCAGGCCGGCCTATAAACAGCAATATTCACTCAATGTCTCGGGTGGTGATGAAGTGGCCGTATATGGTTTGTCTTTGGGTTATGTGAACAAGGAGTCGGTGACGGAGGCTTCGGATTTCAATCGTTTTAATGCCCGTATCAACACCGGAATAACTTTCAATCCGGCCATACAGGTTTTTACCAACATGAGTTTTGTGTACGGGATGAAAAACCTTACCAACGAAGGCAGTGCCGGCTTCCTGAATCCAATCTACTCAGCGCTGGTGAAGGCCCCCTTTACTACATCTTATGTGTATGATGAACACAATCGCAGGTCGCCCAGGTACGAAGAAGTGGATTTCTTTGGCAATGCCAATCCTGCTGTTGTGACCGGCCTCACTGATTCTGAAAATTCGTTCTACCGCTTTTTGGGCAGTATAGACCTGAATATCAAGCTGAGCGATAAGTTTAAACTGGTCTCCAATTTTGGTATTGATTACAACAAAGAAAGAGAACGCATTTTCTACCCGACGGGAGGAATACCTTACGAAAGTATACCACTGGCCGCCGTCAACAATCAACAGCAACACAGGGTGGAACGCCTGTTTAGCATATTCAGCGAAACCCGGCTGCAATACGGACATGCTTTTGCATACAATCAGCGCCTGAACGCTGCTCTGGGTTTGCGTTATCTGAATTCCCGTGCCGAAGACGATTACGGCAAAGGATATAATTCTTCGAGCAATTATTTTGTATCTATAGGCTCCGGCTCCAACAAGCTTTATCAGACCGGCGGGGCCGTGGGTAGCTGGAATTGGCTGGCCCTGTATGGTAATGTCGATTACAATCACAGGGATAAATATTTTGTCAATGTTTTGCTTTCGTACGATGCTTCTTCGCGTTACGGCTCGGATATTGCTGCTTTTCAGGCTTTCCCCTCTGTGGGGGCAGCCTGGCTGATTTCTTCGGAAGAATTCATGAAAAACAGTCAGTGGATAGACATGCTCAAACTCAGAGCCAACTACAGTATGACCGGCAACGACGGTATTGGAAACTATACTGCCAGACGCTATTATGTAACTCAAAACTTTTTGGGTAATTACGGCCTGGTAAGAGGCAACCTGGTGAACCAGGAACTCAGACCCGAGAGAAACAACAAGTTAAGTGCCGGTCTGGATCTTGCTTTGTTGAATGAAAGGCTGAATTTTAGTGTGGATCTTTACAACAGCAGTATCACAGATATGCTCATACATGCAGAGGCTCCCGCCTATACCGGATTTCGTTATTACATCGAAAACGGGGGAGCAATGCAAAACCGGGGTATCGATTTATCTGTCAATACCCGACTGATCGAAACAGCAGCTTTGAGCTGGGACCTGGGCCTGGCAGCTTCTCATTATCGCAACAAGATTTTGTCGCTGACTACGGGTGATTTTGCTACTCCCATAGCCGGCGGGCTGGTCAGAACTGAGGTCGGGAAGCCCCTGGGCATTTTTTACGGCTACAAAACCGAGGGTGTTTATCAGACCGCAGCCCAGGCTGCCGAAAACCAGCTCTACAAAATGACAGGAACGGTAAAAGCGCCTTTTGCCGCCGGTGATGTACGCTTTGTCAATACCAACGAAGACGATTTGATTGACCAGGAGGACTTACAGCAGATAGGTGATCCCAATCCCGATATATACGGTTCTTTCTGGACGGATTTTACCTGGAAGGCTGTTAGCTTCTCGGCCGTGTTCCGCTATTCCCTGGGGAACGATGTCTATAATTATACCCGCAGAAACCTGGAATCGATGTCCTCTTTTGCCAATCAGACCCAGGCAGTGCTGAACCGATGGAAATCGGAGGCTCAGCCGGCCACTTTGCCCAGAGCAGTCTATGGTGACCCGATGGGAAATGCCGCTTTTTCGGATCGCTGGATAGAAGACGGTTCTTACCTGAAACTCAAAAACCTGAGCCTGGCTTACGCTATTCCAATACAAAACGGTGTACTTAGAAGTCTGACAGTATATGGAGCGGCCGAAAATCTTTTCTGCCTGACCGCTTACAAAGGTTATGATCCCGAGATAATCAGCTCATCTGCCGAAAATCCGCTTTATTACGGTATTGATGCTTTTACTACTCCTACCTGCAGGACTTTTTATTTAGGCATTAAAATTGGATTATAAGCATTAGAATTCTACCACTATGAAGACAAACAAATATATAGCCTTAGTTGTTTTGATTGGCAGCCTGATGATGTCCTCCTGTGTGCAGACGGATATCGATGATGCACTGGAATACGATCAGCATTACAAAACCACCGAAGATGCCGATAATGCCATTTTGGGAGTGTATTCTTCTTTTATGCGTATGGCCGATCAAATGCTTATCCTGAACGAACTCAGGGGAGAACTGACGGATCTTACTATCCATTCCGGACAGGAGCTGCAGGAAATTGATGCCGCCAATCCATCAGAATTGCATACCCTGGCCGATCCTACTTCGTATTACAATGTGATTTTGAATTGCAACGATGCTTTGGAGAACTTTAGGATTATGTACGAGAACAACAGGATGACTCAGGAAGAATTTCGGGAGCGTTTTGCCGACCTGACGGCCATGCGTTGTTACATGTATCTGCAGTTGGCAGCTCAGTTTGGCCGGGTTCATTACATTACCAGACCCTTGGTCAATCTCCTGGATATGAAAAGCTATCGCGATTCGGCCAAAATCGATATTGATCAATTATTGCCCAGGCTGATAACCGATATGGAAAACCTGGAATTCATGGATCCTTATGTTACATCGCCTTTGGTACAGCATAATCTGGACGGTTACGACCTGTCGTATTTCTTTATCAACAAGAAACTGATGCTGGCCGATCTCTATCTCTGGAACGGCGATTATCTGCAGGCTGCCACTTTGTACAAAGAATTGATGGACACCTACAGCGATGGTCCTGCTACGGAGAACTGCTATACTTACAAACTGGCGGCAGCTACCACCTGGACTACGGCCACGGCTTATTCTACCTGGGCCTACCAAATCTTTTTCCTCAGGTACAAAGAGGACGATATGGAGGCATACAACAACCAATGGGTAAATATATTTTCGGACGATATGACAGCCCGCAGGATTCGTTACGAATGGATTTGGAGCATGAGTTACGATGCGGCTTTTGAACCCTCTTTCCCTTTGATTGATTTGTTTGCCAAGCCCGAAGACGGAGGCAGTTATTTGTTGAAACCTTCAGCTTATGCGGTAGAAGATTTGTTTGGCAGTCAAAAGATGCAGAATGGTTTCACTTTGGACGGACGCGGCCCGGAGGCCTCTTATTATCAGAGTCCCGACGGGGAATACGTTATAAGTAAATACCTCTATCGTTACGATCCCGGCAAACCTTACGAACGGGCCGGCAGGCTTTACCTGTATCGCGGAGGCCTGCTTCACCTGCGCTATGCCGAAGCCGCCAACCGGGCAGGTTATCCGGACGTGGCTTATGCTATTGTTAACCAGGGTATTGCAGGCACTTACGGAGTGGGCCTGGAATCGGTGGTAGATTACCCGGAACCCTTTTATTTTGATCCCCGTTATACTACTACACCTTATTACAGAGGCCCCTGGAGATATAATTTTGGCATCAGGGGACGAGCCTGGCTGCAATCCAAAGAAACTTCTGCCTTTGCCGACAAAACATTGGCCGAATGTACCAACAAACAGGATTCTATTCAGGTGATGGAAAAAATTATTATGGACGAATGTGCCCTGGAATGTGCTTACGAAGGTCATCGTTTTCCCGATCTGGTACGTGTGGCCCGGCGCATGAACCGCGAAGCCGAGGGTGCAGGCAATACATATATGCAAACAGTATTGCAAGGTAAATACCTAAAATCGGGACGGAGCTTGCCCGACTATTCGAACGAAGAAAATTGGTTTCTTCCTTATTATGAATAAATACCAATAAACCAATCATCAATAATCACTCCTAAAACCAATTGACTATGAAAAAAATCTACTACCTGACTTTAGTACTTCTACTTTGTCTGATTTCTGCCGGAGCTTATGCTCAGGCTTTGATTGAAACAGACTACGTGGTGGAGTATCCTTTTGACGAATCAGATTATGCCGGCGAGACCGAGGTTACCATTGCCGATGCAACCGTAACCTTTACCGCAGATGCTTTTAACACCTGTGGTTTGCCTTTTGGCACCGGTACGCTGATTATTATGGAAGAGGGTGCAGAAATTGTAATGTATGATTCTCCGGATACCTGGTTTCCCGATGCGGATGCAGATGAAAATATGGATTATATAGATTATCTGACGGATTCCGAAGGACAAAAAGTTACATCAGTTCCCTTTAATTTTATGATAAACGGCAACAGTCGTATAGTGCTCGACAGCAAGTGCCGTTTTGGTGGTGTTATTTCCGGCAGCGGAAATCTGACCCTTGTAGTGGGCGACTCTACAATACTGGACTCCGATTTGGCCATTTCCTCCCTGGGTGAATTCACAGGAACGCTGACCATAGAGCTCAAAGATGGATGCAATCAGCTTTTGCTGGGTGCAACTTATCCGGGTACTTGCCCTACCGACAATGTGTCGTACAACAACCCTTCTTCCAAGTGTTATCATGCCATTCCCTGGACACTGGTTTTGCCCGAAGGCGTTCATGTGTACACACAGGACAATACTCATACCTGTTTCCCAAAAACCATAGGCCATGCCTATGTGCATTGCAGTTCAACCTGTACTTTCCGTTCCAATGAACTACATCTCTACGATTTGGAAATTGACGGAGGTGGTGATACCCGTAACTTTGAAATGTATTCCGTAGGACAGGGCTTCAATTACCCGGTACATTATCTGGGCTCTTATGCTTATGTCCGTACCGGTGCATTGTATGTGAATGGAGACGAGGCCTCTTTTTCGAACATTATCAATCGCATTTCCATTCGTGGTCGTGAAATGTTTGTAGGAGG
>JAAZGQ010000099.1 GCA_012511135.1 Bacteroidales bacterium
AGATCAAAACCCAGGGTCGGAACAGACAAACTGCCCGAGATCCGGGTCTTGTATTCGTTACGAAAAGCATTGTTCCAGTCGAAATGGTTGGAATAATACCTGCGCACAAAATAATCCGGCATACGGCTTATGACAAAGCCGTTGGCAGCAAGATCCACCGGCCTGTCCCAAAGGCGGAAACGGCTTGAAATATCTCCCTTGAGTTCAAAATTGCCTGCGTAATCTGTACCCAACATACAAATTTTGGCGTCCACATTGAAATGAAAGACAGAATCGCTGTTTGATGCCAGGCGTCCGCCCAGCCAGACCAGGTTTTCCCTGTGGTAAACCATTTGTTTGAAGGGATCCAGCTCGCTGCTATCGGGCAAGGCAGCCGACGAGATTCGGGCGTATTGACGGTATTCGTGTTCCGCGTAAACAGTCAGGCCAAATTTGGCCCAGTCGTGAAAGCCTTCGCGCACAGACAGGCCAAAAGTGTTGCGCACAGTGGTCAAAGCAGCTGTATCGGCCGTATGAGTATTGTCAATATAAGCCGTGTCGTAAAAAGCCGGATTAGCCGTACGGGAATCGTAATTTTTCCAGCCGTTGTCCAGGTGAAAAGTATGGATAAAAGCCGTTACAGGCACAAAAACATCCAGGGTATCACCATCCTGCACTTCCTGCCGCTGAAAACCGATATTATATTTGTGATTGTAAAACAGATCACGATAGGTGGCCAAATTGAATGTGTTTGACAAATGAACCGGAATGTTAAGACTTTCGTACTCACGATAGCCGCCGCTCATTTCCAGGGGATGGGTAATATACCGGTCATCGCTGATGCCTCCGTTTTCGTAGTTTTCGAAACGATTGTAGGCCACCCGCATAAAGGCCTCGTAGCGGGGCGACTGGTAATTGCCGAACAACTGGGCAATTTTGCTTCTGGTGGCCGAATTACTGTAATAGCCCCGGGCACTGGTAGAACGGTATTCCCCTCCAATATTAAGGTATTTGTTGGCATTAACGCTAAAGAAAAAACGAAAATCCTCTTCCTGGGAATAATCGTTGCCTACCGTTGTAATATAATGGGCATTGGTATAGGGACGGGTAGGGTTGAAAAAAAGCCAGTCGTCTATAGAAGTTTTCCAATGATCGTAAGCCTGCAAAAACAAAAACCCATGCTTAGTCTGACGATCGGTATATATTTTGGATTGAAAAGGCGAGCCAATACTTCCCAAATGGCCCGAAGCAACAGTTTTTTTCTTTTCGGGCAGTGCATGGTTCTGAAAATTCAGACTCAGGGTATCCAGCAATGCGGGTTTTTTTTCGCCCAGGATTTCATCTATTGTCAGTGTGCGTATTCTCAAATCTACCATTTCTGTTTTACCACCACCGCCACCGGCTGGCCTTCCCTGGGCGAAGATCAGCACAAGGTTAAAAAACGACAGCAACATTAAGCCTGAAAACCTGAGAAAAACTCTATACATAGCCGGAATAAACAATTGCTGCAAAAATAGAATGAATATTCCACAATGGGAAATCCACTCCTGCAAAATTTGATTCTGCTCCAAAAAGCCAAAAAAATATCCTTATATTTGCCGATTAATTATTTTATATTATCCTTTTTATGAAAATTACAGACAAGAAATTTGTTGCAGCATCGTACGACCTTTATGTTGGCGGTGAAGACGGGCAAGCTCCCGAGTTGATGGAAAAAGCCACAGAAGAAATGCCCCTGACTTTTGTTTATGGGACAGGTATGATGCTGGAGTCTTTTGAATCGCAATTAAAAGATATGCAGGCGGGTGATCCCTTTGATTTCGTTCTGCCAAGCAACACAGCTTATGGAGAATACGAAGAGGAAAGGGTGGCAGAATTGCCCAAATCCATCTTCGAAGTTGAGGGCAAATTCGATGCCGAAAATATAGCCGTGGACAAAATGGTTCCCATGATGACTGCCGAAGGACAACGTCTTGACGGTATGGTTCTTGAAGTTACTGACGAAATCGTACGTATGGATTTCAATCATCCCCTGGCCGGTGAAGATCTGCATTTTGTAGGCAAAGTGCTCGAAGTACGAGATGCCACCGACGAAGAGATGGAACAATTCATGGGTTCCTGTTCGGGTTGCGGTCAGGACTGCTCAGACGGGCAGGATGCCAGCCAGGGCTGTTGCGGTTGCGGGTGTTAACAGCTTAGATTGTTGACACCTCAGATTGTTGCGCATGGCACAAAGTGCCTGCCCTTGAGTCTGGCACTTTGTACTTGCTGTTATTCTTAAAAACAAACTGATATGAATACATTCGGTCGAATTTTTCGCCTGAGCTCTTTTGGAGAATCTCATGGTCGGGGTATCGGCGGAGTCATCGACGGTTGCCCTCCCGGATTGAGCGTTGACCTTGATCTGATCCGAACCGAGCTGGGACGTCGCCGGCCAGGGCAAACTGCCCTGAGCACTGCCCGTAACGAAGCGGA
>JAAZGQ010000100.1 GCA_012511135.1 Bacteroidales bacterium
CCTGCATTACGTAAAGCTGGTTGTTTATGGATCTTCCGGAAGCCCGCATTAGCGGATCCCTTAAGTTAAAAAACCAGCTCAGGTTTTGAACACAAAGGTCCATCCCCTGATCAGCAATAGCTTTTGCACGTTGTTTTTCTCCCATTTGATACAAAACATCAGCAATTTCAAGCATGCCGGCCATACCTCCGTCAATAAAATTAACAGGAACAAGCTCAACGGGAAGTTCCTCCAGGCATTTATCGATAGCCTGCAAAGCCATATCGTGCTTGCCTTCCTGATAGAGTGCTCTGGCCAGATAACCGAACATCTGACGGTGAGTACGACACATTCTCAGGTTGTTTTCGTCCAGATAGATGTCTGAATTCTCTTTGATGCCACCCCAACGGAATTTATTGACCATGTTGTCGAACATTTTTTCGGTATTGACCGCTTTGTTGCTTTCAAGGGGAGCAATCTTGTATATCAGGCCTTCGTGCAGAAAATATCTTTGCAGCATAGTCATTTGAGCAGGATCCACAGTAACGGCATAATACATGGATCTTTCCCAGTTATTTTCCTCGAGCAGCTTGAGTGTCATAATCTCGTGCTTGCCCAAATAACTCTTACCTTCCAGGTTTATATGCATTCGGGGAATAATATCCTGAGCATATTTTTGTTCCAGGTAGCCGTTTTCTAAGACTTGATCTGCATCAATATCCAAATAAAGCTTGTTGGCAGGAACATGATCAATATTATCCCCATATCCCTGTACTCGCTTGGTATTTGCTTCGTCGCTGGCCAGCCAGTTCATGGCGAACTGCAGGCTGATAGAATCCTGCGTTCGGGGAATAATGCGGGCTATGTCTCGCTTACCGTTGCTGTATTTTGATTTATGCCAGCTAAACGGAAAAGCATCCGAATCGTAATAGGGCCTCAGCATCTGATCGTAATACCAATCTGTTTGCAGGTAGCTCAGATTGCAAACCCGTACATCTGTTCGTATGCCTTCTACTTCCTGTAAATACCACAAGGGGAAGGTGTCGTTGTCGCCGTTAGTGTAAATGATGCTGTTTTTATCGCAACCTATCAGGTAATTGTATGCAAAATCACGGGCAGTGTAGCGATCGGATCGATCGTGGTCATCCCAGTTTTCGGAAGCCATCAGCACCGGAATTCCCAGTCCGAGCACACTGGCCAGCAGAGCTGTCGGCACAGGTTTCAGAGCTTTGCGCAGCAGATTCACCAAGGCCGGAACACCCATACCTATCCATATACAAAAGGCATAGAAAGAACCGGCATAGGCATAGTCTCGTTCACGCGGCTGTAGGGGTGTTTGATTCAAGTACAACACAATGGCCAGGCCGGTCATGAAAAAGAGCAGGAAAGTAATCCAAAAACCCTGTAGGCCTTTTTTTCCGGCATTGGCCTGAAACAATAAGCCCAAAATTCCCAGGAGCAAAGGCAACATATAATACCGGTTACGTGCCTTATTATCTGCTAGTTCCGGCGGCAGATTCTTTTGATCGCCCACCAGGTATTTATCAATAAAATTAATGCCTGTAATCCAGTTTCCGTTATTGGCTTCGCCCAGGCCCTGAATATCGTTTTGACGACCCGAGAAATTCCACATAAAATAGCGCCAGTACATGAAATTGACCTGATACGAGAAGAAGAAACGCATATTCTCGGCCATAGTCGGTTTATAAACGGTTTCAACCTGTCCGCATTTATTGTACTTAACGGGGGTTCCTTTGAAATTCACCCAATCTTTGTACATCAGCACATGTTCGGGTTTGGCACTGTGCATGCGGGGGAAAAACATATTCAGTTCATCGGCCATCACCGGGCGTTCGTTGTAACCGGAAATGATGTAACGGTCTTTTTGGTCGGGCGAAGTTTTTACTTGTTTGCTCCAAACCGGGCCTTTCTTTTTGTATTGGGGCACACAAACATTGCCCTGTCTTTTCCAGGCTATGTCTGAAACAAATGTTTGACCGTAGATCAAAGGGGTCTCACCATATTGTTCCCGGTTGAGGTAACGCTCCAGGGTAAACATATTGTCGGGAGAGTTCTGATCCATTGGAGGCTGTGCATTTGAACGAATCACAGTGACACCATAACTGAAATAACCGATTAGCATTACCATCAGCGCAAGCAAAGAAGTATTGATAAGTTTGCCGTCGAGTTTCTTCCACATGAAAACAACCAGAAGCGTCAAACCGCATAGCAAAATCCAAATCCAGGGGCTGTTGCCGAAAAACGGGATACCGGACAAAATAATATTCAAAGCAAAAACCAATTTCATCCTAAACTCGTTTTTGCCCCGGTAACTTTCGATCAATCCCCAACAAATGGCCGCAATCATAAATATAATATATACTATGGCTCCAGTATTGAAGCCAAAGCCCAGGCCATTGACAAACAAAAGGTCAGCCCAACCGGCCATATTCACAAAACCGGGAACCACACCGTAAAGTACTATGGCAATCAGGACAAATGAGCCTAAAAATGCAAGAGCGGCTCCTTTGAAGCTGGAATTTTGGTTTTTTCTGAAATAGAAGACCAACACCAAGGCAGGAATGCACAGTAAATTCAGCAAATGCACCCCGATGGAAAGCCCCATCAAATAAGATATAAAAATAATCCAACGCAGGGAATGCGGATTGTCGGCGTCCTCTTCCCATTTGAGTATGGCCCAGAACACTACCGCCGTAAACAAAGATGAATAAGCGTAGACTTCGCCCTCAACAGCCGAGAACCAAAAGGTATCCGAAAAAGTATAAGCCAGAGCACCCACCAGACCGGCTCCCAAAACAGTGATTAACTCCGCAGGTTTCATATTGTCCTTATCCTTGACAACTACTTTTCTGGCCAAATGGGTAATTGACCAAAACAAAAACAAAATTGTCAATGCGCTAAACAATGCCGACATGGCATTTAACATCTGGGCTACCTGTTCAGGTCCGCTGGCAAAATTGGCAAAAAAGCGGCCTGTCAGCATAAAAAAAGGAGCTCCGGGAGGATGTCCGACATCCAGCTTATAGGCCGATGAAATGAATTCACCGCAATCCCAGAAACTGGTAGTGGGTTCAATGGTCAGTAAATAGGTAACAGCTGCCACCAAAAAAGCAAACCAACCGAAAACATTGTTTAAAAGCTTGAAATTTTTCATGTTGTTACAATAGAAAAGGGTTTCGGATCAACCCGAATGGATAATGTTCAATTTGGGACAAAGATAAAATTATCGTATCAATAAGCGGCAAAGATAGAAAAACAATTCAAAACATTGGCTTGAACTACTGTTGATTCTGACTGCTTAAGCTACTTTTGGCAGAAAAGCGGTACTGAAAACCCAAACGAAAATCCGTTAAACAATTGCCCTGCACAAGATCCAGCAAAGTCCCCACTTCCTGGCGGTCAGAATAAGCCCGGTGTTTTAGTCTGATCCAGCAATTAAAGTTTGGCCAGGGCCTGGTTTTGCAACACAATATATAAACACTGCCTGTTCCGCTGTAAGCAGGGATAGAGAAAACACCCGGCAGATCCTGTTCGTAATAATAGATTCTGTTATCATAACTCTCGGTGTCAAACATAGCATACTGCAGCGATATACCAAGACACTCATTTGGAATCGTATATTTGCATTCCTGCGAAAACAAAGCTCCCGTTGATGTTTCACTACCGGCAATTCCGAACTGATTGAACTCAGCCTTGCTTTTGAAACGAAATCCCCCAAAACTGGCAATAAATTGCATCCGCAACTGCCTTTTGGTACGGTCTGCACAAAGAGCTATGCCTTTTCTGTCTTCCAGAATCAGATTTTCTGTTTTCCTTTTTTCACGGTAACGCAGATTCCACTCAAAACCGTCAAAGCTGTACGAGCTGAGCTCCAAACCCAGATCATATCCTGAGGAAGGTGAATTTACTCCGTATTTCAACCAGGGGAAGACAAAGAAATCCAGGTAAGTATCCAATTTAAAATGTTCAAAAAAACGGAATTCCATACCGGTGAACCAGCCGATTTCATTAGCTGTCCGGGTATTTTCAGAAAAAGCAGCCGCATAATAAGCCTGGTAAGCCGGGCTGTAATACCGGAACGAATGTACCATATTCAACAAGGGATGAGCCTGGTATTGCAGCTGATGGTAATTGGCCGTATGGAATTCTTTGTCAAAAGCACATTCGCCGCTGAACAAAGCAGCACCTGCGCGAAAACGGTAATCCATCGAAAAATTCAGGTTTTCTCTGCCTCTGAAGTTATAAATGGAGTATGGTTTGACCTTCGGATTACAAAAAGCATTGAATCTGTAATAAAGCACGTTAGCTCCGACTTGAAAAAAATTATGGTTAAAAGCAATGCGCCCCCCGGTACTGCTTTGCCTAATGCTCTTTTTTTGCCCAAGCTCGTTCATAGTCCTGTGCAAACCATCGCTGCGCACAGAGCTGAAGCATCCCTCCTCCAGCACAGCGTCCAGCTTACGACCAGAAGCAAAAGCTACTAATTGAAGATGCTCCGTTACAGAAACATCGATGGCAGCCCCTCGAAAATAAGCACTTTCGGAGCTTGAAAAATGCCTGCTCAACAATTTCGGAACAGCAGCAAGCGCAGCAGGAGAACTTGATTTACCAGAACTAAAACCCGAAGCAACAAGCAGCCCCCGGCCCAAACTGAGGCGATAATCACCTATAATGGCCGTGTTTATTTTTGCCAGTTGATGAATAACGATATGAAAAGATAAAAAATCAAGGGGCTTTTCGCCCAAATCATGTTCAAGAACCAGGCCATATTGCAATTGCCGGCCGTAACTGTACTGGTATTTGCATAGTCCCGAAAAAGGCAAACCCAGATAGGCTTTTCCAGCATCCCTCAAAGCAGAATCTTTGGCGTTGGACAAGCCCTGCCTGAGTGGCAAACCCGAGGCTGTATACATCCTGATCTCGTACTTGCCCCGGCTTAAGATCTTTTTTAAATCGAGCTTTTCGGGAATCTGCAAGCCTTTCCCGATGTATAAAAAAGGGCGTATCCGCCTGAGACTTAATTCATCCATGCCCTCACACAAAAGTAATTCCGATACAGAGCTTAGGGTTTTGTTGCGGTACAGAAAATAAGCCAGCTTATCTTTTTGATCCGGACTTAGAAAAGGCAGAGACTCCAATTGCTCTCTGGTGGCATTATTCAGGTTTATGGGCTGCTCTGTCATTTCGAGCAATTCCTGGGCAAGAGCTTCCGCATCAGCTTCCGGGTTTTGCTCTATCCAATCGCTCAGAAGATTTTCCAGATTCTCTGTTTCATCTACAGATTCCTGCGCAATAAGAGCGGATGAAAAAACAAGGAAAAACAAGAGCAGCCAGTCAGGGCGTATAGTGCAGCGAAAAAGCATAAGAAGCGGGCAATTGTTTATGCAAACGACAGGCGGCGTCCAGACAGAAGTTCTTCCAACAGCAAGCAATACCTAACGAAGGCTGCATCAGCGGATAATTCAAACCCAGGCGCAATTGCAGACACTTAATAACAGCCGCCTCCATACCCATATTTACTCTAATAGCTTGTCTTTGGGGCTTTTCCATTTCCAGCACAAAATCGAGCCGGGGGTCCGGACGATAGGCACAAGCCAGGTGATAGCTTTGAATCAGAGCTATACCCGAAGCTTTGGCAGCTATGGGATTGAACATATATGCTCCCAGCCTCCATTGCGGATTGATCAGGTAATACACAAAACACTCCGTCAATAAGGCTGTGCCGGAGGAAAATTCGCTACCGGCTATACGATACATTCCCAATCGAAATCCGCCACTGATGGCTGCTGTCAGAGAGCGGGCACAACCAAGGCTTATCAGGTTCTCGTTGTACGCCTCAGTACCTGAGCGCCCTAGGTTTAACTGGAAATCTGCCATTGAAGATTGAACCTGAAAAAGCAGTCGGGTGACCGCCAGTGAAGTCCGGGAAAATGGCAAATAATAAGCAGCCTGAGCGCGCTGAACACTCAGGCTCTTATCTTGTTGTTTTTGATAAACGGTTTCTGAAAAAAGCAGTTGAGAAATAAGCATAGCATCGCCCATGGCCATACTTCTGGCGTCCCCATACCATTCGCGGGCCGAAACAGTTTGGGCATTCAGGCCAGAGCTTTCCGGCAATACGGCTGGCATCAGAACACAACAGAGCAGTAATATATTTTTTATCCGCTCAATCGAAACAGACAGGTTTTTGCCCTCTGTTCCGGGCTGGAGAAATTTAATAACTTTCATTGCAATCATATTTATATGATGCAAATATAATTATTATAATTCCTTCGTGTAATATTTATTTATTATTAAATATACACTCCCTGTTCAATTACAAGTATTAATTTGCTACTTGGCTTTAAAGCGGTATTTTTGCAAGCTAGAATTGAATTATATGCGCTATCTTTTGTTTACGCTATTTATTTTGCTGAGCATAAACAGTCAGGCACAAATAGATGAGGGTATCAACAGGCAGATCCCGGCTCAACCACCGAAGCTGATACCGGCCAGAATAGAAAGCGGAGACACTGTGCTGCTGGTCAATCTGAGCCCGGTGTATGTTTTTCCGGGTATGGTTTTCAGGAATAAGCGCGAGGAGCGCTATTACGGACGCCTGGTTCGTGACGTTAAACTTTGTCTTCCCCTGGCCAGAATCGTTTCCAACACCTTAATTGAAACCGCCGAGTATATTGAAACATTGCCCGAGGGCAGGGACAGGGAAAAACACCTGAAGCAAATGCAGCGCGATCTCATCAGGGATTACGAACCGATGCTCCGCAAAATGAGTTACAGCCAGGGGAAAATCCTGTTAAAGCTTATAGTACGCGAATGCGACTCTTCGCCTTACGACATAATTGCTGCCTATATGGGTTATTTCGCGGCCAACTTCTGGCAGGGCGTAGCCAAATTATTCACAGCAGACCTCAAAACCGATTACAATCCTACAGACGACCAGACAGACCGGCTCATCGAGCGGATAGTTATTATGGTTGAGCAGGGAGTCTTATAAACCAAATGCTTTTTTGATCTGCTCTACGTAATCCAGTTTTTCCCAGGTAAAGAGTTCCACTTCTATTTCTTTCTCCCCTTCGTAACGTGAAGAAAAGCGTTTAACCAGGATCCGGGATTCTCTGCCAAAGTGCCCGTAAGAAGCCGTTTCGGAATAGATGGGCTTGCGCAGCTTCAAACGTTGTTCTATGGCTTTGGGACGCAAATCGAATAATTGGGCCACTTTTTGGGCAATTTCTCCATCACTGATTTTTACGCGGGACTTAGCGTAGGTATCGACAAAAATATTTACGGGACGTGCTACGCCAATGGCGTAAGAGATCTGAATCAGGATTTCGTCTGCCACACCGGCAGCAACCAGATTTTTGGCAATGTGTCTGGCGGCATAGGCGGCCGATCTGTCTACCTTGGAAGGATCTTTGCCCGAGAAGGCTCCACCTCCGTGAGCTCCCTTGCCTCCGTAGGTATCGACAATGATTTTTCTTCCGGTCAAACCACTGTCTCCGTGAGGTCCGCCAATCACAAACTTGCCGGTAGGATTCACATGCAGGATAAGCTTGTCGTCCAGCAAGGCTTTCATGCCAGGATCAGCTGCAAAGACTCCGGGCAAGAGGTATTTTTGAATATCCTTGCGGATAGTACTTAACATTTCTTCGTCTGCCTGCTCCTGGCTTAATCCGTTTCCGGCCACAACAAATTCGTCGTGCTGAGTGGAGATCACAATAGTATGAATCCGTTCAGGCTGGCCCTGATCGTTGTATTCAACAGTAACCTGCGATTTGGAATCGGGGCGCAGGTAGGTCATTACTTCTCCTTTGCGGCGGATGGCAGCCAGCTCCTTGAGCAGGCGGTGCGAAAGCTCCAGGGGCAGAGGCATAAAATTTTCGGTATCCTTGCAGGCGTAGCCAAACATCATACCCTGATCGCCGGCTCCCTGGTTCATGGGGTCGGTTTTGGCCGCACCGTCAACACCCCGGTTGATATCGTCCGATTGCTCGTGGATGGCAGAAAACACCCCACAGGAATCGCCATCGAACTTATATTCGCTTTTGGTATACCCTATTTCGTTAATCACCTGCCTTGCTACTTCTTGCACATCTACATAAATGCTCGATTTTACTTCGCCGGCCAAAACCACCTGGCCGGTAGTTACCAAGGTTTCACAAGCTGTTTTGGAATTCTCGTCGAAAGCCAAAAAAGCATCAACCAAAGCATCCGAAATCTGATCGGCTACTTTGTCGGGGTGTCCTTCGGACACCGATTCTGAAGTAAATAAATATCCCATCGTTCTATTAGTTTAAATGCCCGGATAATACACTGAACTGGCAGAACCCGGAGTCTGTATCATTTTTTGTAGTCTTGGAAGTCAGGGAAGATTGCAGAAAAGAAGATGATTCTTTAGCATTTTTTCACGTGGTTGCAAGCGTCCAAATCCTTCCACATAAGACGCTGCAAAAATACAGCGCCTTTTTATGTTCTGCAAGAATATGCGAACATTTTTGTTTCTAAGTTTTCAAATTAGCCGAAAATAGCTATTTTTGAGCTTCTTTAGAAGTCGTGAACTCTATGCTGAATCATTATCCAAACACCCTACAACTATGAGAAGTGCATTATTTGTTGTAACATTCACCCTATTATTGAGTTTTACAGTCCGGCTTGCGGCCCAGGATAATCGTTTTAATCCCGAACCCGGCCCCGAACCCTCTGTTCACGATCCGGTAGTAGCCAAAGAGGGTGATACCTATTATTTGTTTTGTACGGGATTTGGCATTTCTGTTCTTTCTTCGACAGACATGGTCAACTGGAAGCGGGAGAAACCGGTTTTTCCAGAAGCTCCGACCTGGGCTGTCGAAGCTGTCCCGGGATACAGAGGTCATACCTGGGCTCCCGATATAATTAAACACAACGACAAGTATTATTTATATTATTCGGTCTCCACTTTCGGCAAAAACAATTCCTGCATTGGTGTTGCCACCAACAAAACTCTCGATCCCGCATCTCCCGACTTTAAATGGGAAGATCAGGGCATGGTGGTCCGATCCATTCCCAACCGGGACATGTGGAACGCCATCGATCCCAATATAATCATTGATGAAAACGGCATCGCCTGGATGAGTTTCGGCTCTTTTTGGGAAGGCATCAAGCTGGTTAAACTCGACGAAAACCTTTGTGCCCTGGCTGAACCCCAGGAATGGTATCCTGTCTCGGCCAGACCGCGAACCATCAACGACCTTGACGTGCAGCCCGGTGGCGGCGCTGTTGAAGCGCCTTTTATCTATCGTAAAG
>JAAZGQ010000006.1 GCA_012511135.1 Bacteroidales bacterium
TCGGTTCCACCGTAGAGACGCTGATAATTGTTCGTCGCAGCAGCACTGTAGTAAGGGGCAGAAAAACGCTCCAGCAGGGCGCTGTACTTAGTAGTGGCAGGCTGTGTTCTCAGCACTTCGGCCATATTATCGAGGGGCAACATAACCCTCTCCAATTTATGCACATAACCATTCTGGCAAACAACATTTTGGTCTATAACCTTGATTCCGTTAACGTGGGCATCACTCAATTCCCTGGTGCTGCCGTTATAGATAAGACTAAAGTCTTCGTCTGTAATATTGTTGTTATCCAATTGATCCTGAAGAAAATGCACCATAGGCACAGCTGTAAAGTCCTTCATAAGCAAAAGTGATCGATTGTTGTCTTTGAAACGTTGCCAATATTTGGTGGCGGGCAATTCCTGTGCTTGCACCAGAGGAACAGAATCGTAAACCGATATGGCAGTGGTGCGGCGCAGGCATTTACCTTCTTCAGGTCCTGGGACACTGGAGAGTTTGTTGATCAGGTAAGCGTTATTGATCATGGCTGAATTCAGCAAGAGCTTTTTCTGTGACAGACTGAAATCGCTGTACGACTTGACGCCCCAGGTATTCTGACTATTAAAAAAAGCGGTAAAAGCTTCATCATCGGCCACGAACAAGGTCTTGCTTCCAGTCAGCGAAAGCACCTGATCGTAATCCAGGTCATCGATGAGCTGCAGAAAGACAGTATAATTTCCCTGATCTTCAAGATAGCCGTAAATACTGCTTCCCAGCCATTCGGGATAGCTTTCGTCCAGAGGATTGTTGTCTTTGCAGGAGAATAAGACTCCGGCCAACAACACTACAAGCATAATAAAAGGTCTGAAGATTTTAAGCATATTAATTGACTTCATAATGTTGATCATTTCATTTTCAGATACCAATTGTTTTTAGTCAGCAAGCGATTATACAAAACATCATCCCTGTTGCTGCTGCCTTTTCTCAAAGCCACTTTTTCGGCCAGATAGGCTTCCTGCCCACGGCGCAAGGCTACACGCATCAAATCATAATAGCGGTGGCCTTCCAAAGCAGTTTCCAGAGCCATTTCCGTTAAAATAAGTTCTTCCACCTTTTCGATCCTGTAATCCAGGGTATCCTGCCAGCTCTCCAGGGAATCTGTCGGTGTGGGCAAGACGTAAAATTCGTTGTATTCGGAGTCTCCACTGCCTCTGGAATGAATACCCAGGGTATTGGTATTGGTAAACAAAGTGGGATTGAAAGCCAGCAATGGATTGATCCCGCTCCCGCTTTGGTATTCCCGGGGAGAAACAAAACGAGTCAGGTTGTTATTGTTAAGGCCGTATTTTAGGATGGTAAAAGCCGATTCAGGATATCCGGCCCGGTTCAGGGCTTCGGCATAACGCAAATAAATCAGGCCTTTACGATAAGTAAATACGTGATCGGTAGTAAATTTCATGATGGTTTGAATTTCTTTGCCTTCGGCCATCATTTTTGACCAATACGCATTTAGCCTTAAATCGCCGGCCAACAAGGGATTTACTTCGTTGGCCAAAGGAGCATAAGTGGGAGAGCCATTTTGCTTAGCCCTGCAAAAAATTTGGGAAGCAGAGATTTCCTGAATACGCTTCGAAGGTAAAAGCTGAAACTTCAATTCATTGTTTATGGTGGAATTGAAATAATTTCTCAGCTGACTGTAGGCATTGGAGGAAACACTGGAATCCATGGGAATAATGGATATCACATCAGAACCCGAAGACAAATTGCTGAACATACCTCCATAGGAATTCGAAAGGAATCTTCCTTCGAATTGCAGGTCGTCTTCGGTAAATTCAATACGGTAAGTTCCGGTATAAAGCTCGTTTTCGTTCAGATATTCGTGATAGTGGGCCGCAGCTTCGCTGTAACGTTGAGACCAGAGGCAGAGATCACCCAACAAAAGTCTAATGGGAATGTAAAACAACCTCGAATCCAAATCGGCAATACTGCCGTAGCCCGGAAGTTCCACATCGACGTAAGGCAGCAGGTCCTCGATAAAATAACTACAGACTTCTTCGATGTTATATTCGGGAAAATCCCGGGCTGCATCGGCTTCGCTAAGGATGGCTTCCGTATAAAAAGGAACCTGACCATAATTGAGCACTAGTTGCAGATAAGTCCAGGCACGGAAAGATTTCACCGCAGCGAATTCCCTAATAAAAATGGGCTCATTGCGTTTGCGGAGTGCTGTATCAAGCTTTTGAAGAAAATAATTGCAGTTGTTGATGACAGCATAATAATCCTTAGGGTCGTTGTAAGGATTGTCTTCCGAAATTTCGAAATTGGCAATCTCACGCAGACTGCTAATGGTGTTTTCGTTAAGGTCCACCAAATCGGCTCTGAGTTCTCCCAGCAGTACGCTGCGATCCGCCAAAGCCTGAATTTTGTTCATGATGCCAATTACAGAATAGACTGTGTCGGCAGATGTATTGAGCTCATGTTCATCGGGATAACTGAGCAAAGAAGATTCTGTTTCCATCATGTCCTGACAAGAGGCGAAACAGACAGAAATCATTAGGGATAAAACCAGGCCTTTAAAAAAATATATCTTCATGATTGCTGAGATTTAGAGATTGAATTTGATACCCAATACTACACTGGGGCCAAAGGCCAGCATACCTCGGTCTATGCCCTGGCAGAGCACGGAATTTCCACTTGAAAATTCCGGATCACTGCCCAGATAGCGGGTCAGGGTCATTAAATTGTTAGCCGAAGCCCAAAGTGTGAGACCATTCAGGTAAGTGGTGCTTAAGGGAAGATTATAACTTAACCTTACTGTTTTTAAGCGCAAATACGAAGCATCTTCAATCCAGCGATCCGAGAATCGGCTGTTGCCCATTTCGTCCTTATAGGATATTCTTGGAATCGTAGTCTGTTGATCTTCGTTGGTCCAGCGGTTTAGCATAGCCAGACTTTGATTGTAAAACTTGCTTCCGCTTTCCAGCTGTGAACGTTGATAGTTGTATGCATCATTGCCTAAGGAATAGTTCAGAATAACATTCAGGCTGAAACGTCTGTAATTGATATTGGTGAAGATATTGCCGTAAAGATCGGGATTGGGATCACCAATGACCACTTTGTCGTCGGCATTGATTTCTTTATTGTTATCCTGATCGATAAATTTGACATCACCTGCACCAAAATAGACCTTGGATCCTGTTTTGCTTAAGAGGTATAATCCATCGGCAGCGGCAGTCTCTGAATTTGCGTAAACTCCCTGGCTTTCATAACCGTAAAATAAACCGGCGGGGCGGCCAATCTCCGAAAGAATCTCGGCTCCGTAAATGGAAGTGGTAAAGGATTCATTATCGGGCAAGGCAGTGATTTGGTTTTGGTAATGCCCCATACTGAAGCCCATCTCCCAGTTGAAATCTTTTCGATTGAGCAACTTAAAATTCAGAGCCAGGTCAAAACCTCTGTTATTCAGTGAGCCTTCGTTACTCCAATTGTAATCCAGGCCGGTAACACTGTTGAGCTTTTTCAGGGTAAGCAAATTATCAGTCCTTGCCAGGAAAGCATTCAGTTGTATGCCAACACGTTCTTTGAACAGGCTGGCTTCCAGACCGGCTCCTCCCCTATGGGTGCTTTCCCATTGAATGGAAGTGTTGCCAATATTTTGAATACTCAGACCGGTAACTCTGTTCATAAAGACCGAAGAACCAAAATAGGTTCTGGCCGCGTAATAATCTATATCGTCGTTACCCGAGATATCGTAAGCCAGGTTAAACTTAAGATAATCAACAGCTGCCAAACTGAACCAATCTTCGGAACTCAGCACCCAGGCTGCTGCTACCGAGGGGAACAGACCCCAGCTTACTCCTCCCAGCTTGATGCCGCCCTGCACTTCCCTTCCAAAGCGGGAAGATGTTTCCATGCTTAAACCGGCGTGCAGGTAATATTTTTCGGCGTAATTGTAATCCAGATTGGCATAATAACTCAAAGAACGCCAAACATCTTCGGCTCCGTCTACTTTCTTAAAGTTTAGATTGGAGTTGATGTTAGGAGTTTTGTCATTACCTGTATCGTAACCCATTTGGGTGTTGCCCGAGTAATCATCGTTCATATAGCGTCCTCCGGCTATGATACGCGTGTTGTTTGCTCCCGATTGTTTTTGCCACAACATCCTTAAATCGGCAAAAAGAGAAATTTGGCTGGAGTATAGCGATTGTACCATGTTTTCGGCCAGACCAACGTTGGGAATGACAATTTTGGGAACCCCGGTCATAGGAATGTAGTAATTTTCATTGGTATTGACCAGGGTATAACTGAAATGCCCCTTAATACTCAGGCGACTATTAATGGAATAAGCGGGCCTGATAGCCAGGTTGATCAGGCTGTTTTCGAAGTAATTCTTGTTACGTGCCTCTCCGTTCTCAAATATATACAGAGGATTGGCCAGCGAAGCTGTAGTCCCCAGCACTTCGTCAAGATAATCGTCGGCATCAGACAAAAAGCCCGAAAGCTTGTTATTGGTGTCGTATTGATAAGGATTCAAAAAAGGTGATTTAATCAGGCTCAAAAATCCGGGAGAGAACACATTGGATTCTTCGGGAGCCATAA
>JAAZGQ010000007.1 GCA_012511135.1 Bacteroidales bacterium
AAGAAGACTCAGTACTTCCTGCAGCGTGGAACAGAGTTCCTCGGTATTTCGACTCCTGAGCAGCCAGGCTGAGCGTAGAAAATCTTCCAGGCAATAGACTTCGGTCTGCCCGGATGTGAACAGGCCCCGGCTGTGTACAGCATGCCAGGAGGCAAAATCCCTTTCTACAGGCAGACTGCCCTTGGGCACAGCCTGAAAATGCAGATGATCGGGCGCCGAAGCTCCGGCTCCAGGTGCGTTATAAAAAAGCACATAAGAGGGCATAAACTCTGCCAGCGCCAGCATTGCGGGCAGTTCTTCACTGAGGCTTTGTTCGCGGTGACTGACAGCTGCAATGGTAAAATGTTTGTCGAAAGCCGGATAAGGATTGACCAGGAGTCTGTATCCGCTCTCCTGAGCTGCTGTGCCGGTCTTAATTTGCTTGTTGTCGTAAATCAGATTTAGCGACAATTGCTCTGCCGGCAGCTGAGGGGCACACAAAAAACAAGGCCTGGCGGCAATTCCGGCCCGGCTGGTATCGGCAGCTGCCGAGCGTATGCGCTGGGGAATACATTTCAGCCTGATATCCAGGTCTTGGTTCAGGCTAAAACTTCTGCTCCGGACAGTTTGAAGTGCCTTATAGTTGGCAGCGGCCAAAGGCCAGAGGCTGAGTTGTCGTTCAAAGAATTCTTCTGTCATAAAGCTTGTCTGGCCATGATTTCCAGGCTCCGCAATTTATCTTTGTAAGCATTGTTGGCGTTAAGCGACTTCAGATCCAGCTGAGCGTCGGAATTTCCTTCCCAACGACGGCAGAGATACAATTCCTCGTAAACGCGGGCCACTTTCCATCGCCTCGAGATTCTGAGACAGACGGCATAATCCTCTCCATAGCTGGTATTAGGCAGAAGATTCTTACGCAAAACGGGCGTAAAGAAGGCTCTGGGTGCTCCCAGGCCGTTGATGCGCAAAGCATTGTTTCTGCCGTTCTCTTCTGTCCATTCCCGGTGGTCAATCAGGCCGGGAGGCAAAGTGTTCAATTCAAAGTCACAAATACGGTAACTGCCTACCACCATGGCAGCTTGCTCCTGATAGAAGGCCTTTACTATGCGCTCCAGGCTGTGGGGGCTGCTGTAGATGTCGTCACTGTCCAGTTGTACCGCAAAACGTCCGCACAAGCGATGTTTGACGGCCAGATTCCAACAGCCCCCTATGTTCAGCTGCTTGCTTTCGGGACAGAGTACTGTCAATCGGGCATCGTTTGCAGCCAGGCTATTCAAAATCTCAGCCGTGCCGTCTGTAGAATGGTTGTCCACCACGATCAGATTGAAATCGAAAGAGCATTCCTGATTCAGTGCCGAATGAACCGCATCGGCGATGGTGCGGGCGCGGTTGCGGACAGGAATAATCACCGTGGCCTCGCTAGGAAAGCTTTCCCGGCTAAGCTCTGGAGATTCGGCTCCGGGAGCCAGCCAGGCTCCGATGCGTTTGAGGTGTGCAGTACAGGCAGCTTCCATTTCGAGCTGGTACTCTCTGTTTTTGGGATCCACGTAGGCAAATTGGGCTTTTTCGTTATTTTCTTTGTTGTCGGTTTGGAGGCTGTAGAGGTATTCTTCCAGCTGAACGATGGGAAAATGTTCCGAAAGCCTTAACCTTAAATCGTAAAAGCCGGCGTAAGGATAATTTTCGGGATGGTCCTGCAGGACTTTGATGGCTGCCTCCCGTCGAATCAGGCAACATGCACCAAAATCAAAGTCATCTCGAATACTACCCCGCTGGCAGGGATTGAGCGGATGCGCTTTGGTCTGACCGTCCTGTACTTCCAGGTAGTTGGCATAAACCATACCGGCTCCGCTGTCGTCGGCTACTTGCTGTAAACGAAACAAGCCATCGGGACAAAATTGTAATCCCTGACTTTGCTTAGCCAAAAGGACGTAGTCCGTTTTAGCTGATTCAAAAACTTGCCTGAGGCAGGCAGTATCGGTGGAATCCAGCAGCCGAAATTCCGCTTGCTCTTTTTCAGGATACAGATTGTTGTCGGCAAAATTCATGGCAATACATTCAATAATTCGCCCAGACGGCTGATTTCATAATAGGGCAGAGAGGGTTTTTCGCATTGTTCGTGTTCCCAGATGGAGGCAGCAGGCACATGAACCGCCTGTCCGCCTATGTTCAGCACCGGCAGCACATCCGACTTCAGGGAATTGCCCACCATCATAAAGTCTTGAGGAGCAACATCCAGCCGGCGCAACAATTCTCTGTAATTGTCTTCGTGCTTTTCGGACACAATTTCGATATGGTGAAAATAGGGCAGCAGACCCGATTTGCTGAGTTTCCGTTCCTGATCGAGGATATCGCCTTTGGTTACAATAATCAGACGATAACGTGCTTGCAGGACAGGCAATATCCTTTCCACATCGGGCAAGAGTTCTATCGGATGAGAGAGAATTCCGCGTCCCAGGCCGAGAATACCTTTTAGGATGCCTGAATCGACTTTGCCCTGACTCCATATTACATCCAGAGCCGTCTCGATGAGCGACAAAGTATAAGCCATAGCTCCGTAGCCGTAAGTGGGCATATTTTTCATTTCGACGGCGTAGAGTCTGGCATGCAGGCTGTCCGGATCTATGTAATTCCTTAGCAAGACGGCAAATTCCTGCTCGGCCTGCCTGAAATAGAGTCCGTTTTCCCAAAGAGTATCGTCGGCATCAAATCCTATAATCTTCAGCTTGTTCATTCTTCGGAGAATTGAAAGGCATCGGCGTCTTTCCAGGCCGGAAATTTCTGCCGGAAATCCCTGAGAGCTTCTAAATCGAGACTGACAGTTTCTGTTTGCTCCCGGCCGGCTTCTATTGTTGACAGAGCATTGGCTTTGTAATCGAGTAATACCGAGTCGCCGCAGTAAACTATGCCCGGGCCGTCTTCTCCTACGCGGTTGACACCGCAGACATAAGCCAGGTTTTCGAGTGCTCTGGCCTGTAGCAAGGTCTTCCATGCTTTTTGACGGGCCTGCGGCCAATTGGCAACTACCAGCAGCAGATCGTATTCATTCTGCCGGTTCCGGCACCAGAGCGGGAAACGCAGATCGTAACAGACAATGAGCCGGATGTTCCAACCCAGGTAATTGAAATTAAGCTGCTTATTGCCGGCTGAATAATAATTGGTTTCCTCGCCAATGGAGAATAAATGTTTTTTATCGTAATAATAACTTTTGCCGTCGGGGTTGAAAAAAAAGCCCCGGTTGTAATAGCGCCCGGTCTTTTCGTCACAGGCCGAGAAACTGCCCGCTACCGCCAGACCGTAGTCCGCAGCGGCCTGACGTAGCC
>JAAZGQ010000101.1 GCA_012511135.1 Bacteroidales bacterium
GGCCGACGCCCAAAGTAAAATCCAGGCCATCAAAGACAGCCTGGATGCACTTGGAAACTAAAAGAATCAGCAAAGATAACCCTGATCCAGCATACTTTTTGCAACCTTCATAAATCCGGCCACATTGGCTCCTTTCATATAATTGATGTAGCCATCGGTTTCTTTACCGTATACCACACATTGGTTGTGAATTTCTGCCATAATTTGGTGCAGACGCTGGTCTACTTCTTCTGATGACCAAGTAATATGCATGGCATTCTGGGTCATTTCCAGGCCCGATGTTGCCACACCTCCGGCATTGACAGCCTTACCCGGACCATAAAGAATTCTTGCCTCTATAAAAGCATCAATTGCCTGAGGAGTACAACCCATGTTCGATACTTCTCCCACACAAAGCACACCGTTGTCTATCAGACTTTTGGCATCTTCCAAATGCAACTCATTTTCGGTGGCACAAGGCAAGGCTATATCCACCTTACGTTCCCAGGGCCTTTGGCCCGGAACAAACTCAGCATGGAACTTTTTGGCGTAAGGCTCTATAACATCGTTATTACTGGCGCGAAGTTCCAACATATAAGCAATTTTTTCGTCGTTCAGTCCGGCTTTATCGTAGATATAGCCGTCAGGGCCAGATAAAGTAACCACCCTGGCTCCCAGCTGGCTTGCTTTAATGGCGGCACCCCAGGCCACATTACCGAAGCCGGATATGGCTATGGTCTTGCCTTCGATGCCAAGGCCTTTGGTTGCCAGCATTTGTCGTACAAAATAAAGACCGCCAAAACCTGTAGCTTCGGGACGAACCAGAGAACCGCCGAAACCCATGGATTTACCTGTAAATACACCGGTATTTTCTCTGGCCAGTTTTTTGTACATGGCATACATATAACCAATTTCTTTACTGCCCACACCTATGTCACCCGCAGGTATATCGGTTTCCGGACCAATGTTTCGCCAAAGCTCCAACATAAAATTATGACTGAAGCGTTGTATTTCGGAGGCAGATTTGCCTCTGGTGCTGAAATCAGAACCACCCTTGGCTCCTCCCATGGGCAAAGTCGTTAGAGCATTTTTGAAAGTCTGCTCAAAACCCAGAAATTTTAAAATAGACAAGTTTACCGAAGCATGAAAACGCAATCCTCCTTTGTAAGGACCGATAGCATTGTTGAATTGAACTCTGTAGCCAGTATTTACTTGTATGTTGCCGGCATCGTCCACCCATGGAACTTTGAAGCTGAATACCCTGTCGGGTTCCACCAGGCGTTCCAGTATTTTGGCTTTTTCAAATTCAGGATGTTCATTGTAGATTGATTCAACACTGGTCAGTACTTCTCTTACCGCCTGCAGATATTCACGCTCTCCCTGGTGCTTCATTTCCAGGTTAGCCATAAAACGATCTATTTCCATAGCTATTGATTAAGGTTTTATATTCAAACGAATTTTATGCTCAAATATACGGAATTAAAAACAGGAATTACAGTGATAAACAAAAAAATCGCAGCTAATATAAACTGCGATCTTTTTAAAGTATTTCGTAATTTTTAAACTCTGGCTTTAGTTTTTCTTTTTCAACACAGAATAAACAAAATAGCCAATTAACAGGGCGTACATAAGCAGGGACAAGATTTCGGCACCTGTGCCTTCTGCCCATGAATCCAGCATCCAATCAATGCCTCCAAAACGCAAGGCTGCACTGACAACCCCCATTAAAGCGCCGCCGGCTATAAATCCGGAAGCAATCAGCGTTCCCTTTTCGTTTCTGGCCGTATTCAGCTTGCTGTCCTTACTGCGACCTGATACAAACCAATTGATCAGACCGCCCACTACCAAAGGAATATTCAGCTGAAAAGGAATAAACATTCCCAAAGCAAAAGCCAGGGAAGGTACACCAAAGAAATTCAGGATTAAAGCAATCAAAGCTCCAATGGCATAAAGCCACCAGGGTGCTGCTGTTCCCGACATCAAAGGATCAATTACGGCGGCCATGGCATTGGCCTGAGGTGCTACCAGGGCATTTTCGCCTACAAAACCATAGGTTTTATTCAGAATGATTAGCACCCCTCCTACCGTCAATGCCGATACCAGGGTTCCCAAAAATTTCCAACGCTGCTGCACGGCAGGAGTTGATCCCAGCCAATAACCAATCTTTAAATCGGTTATAAAACCTCCGGCCATGGACAAGGCTGTGCAAACCACACCACCCATTATCAAGGCCGAGACTATGCCCGTGGAACCTTTGAGTCCGACTGCTACCATAATGACCGA
>JAAZGQ010000102.1 GCA_012511135.1 Bacteroidales bacterium
AATTCTGTTGTAGAAAAAGCAGAATTGAAAAATTCCAGAATGCGTTTATCTCAGGATACGGTAGATTTTAGTGGTGTGAATTCTTTTTTGATCAAAGTGCGCAAATTTGGCCAAAAGGAGTTTATTCCTTTTTGTTTAACAGAAATGAACACTCAGTCAAATAATAATCAGCTTTGTGTAGAAAATGTGTTTATGGAACCGGCTGAAGTTTTCAAACTGATAGAGAGCGGTTTTGAAGCTCTTCTCTATGTCAAAACTAACGAAAACGATAACGATCCGGCTTGCTTACAGGAAGGTATCCAATTTGAGTTTCTGTCTGGTACTATAATAGCCGTAAAAGTGAAAACCGGCGCACTCTTCGATTTCGACATTTAAATCCTATATGCACGACAGACAGTCAAAAATGGAAGCTTTCGGGCATTTGCTCGATATTTTAGATCAATTGCGTTTGAAATGTCCCTGGGACAAGGAGCAGACATTCGAAAGCTTACGGCCACTAAGCCTGGAAGAAAGCTACGAATTAAGTGAAGCTCTGCTGCAAAAGGATTATCCCGGGGTGTGTAAAGAAATAGGCGACATTCTGTTACATTTGGTTTTTTATTCAAAGATTGCCGAAGAACAAGAGCTCTTTGACATTAAAGATGTTTGTGATCAGCTGACAGAAAAGCTTATATTCAGGCATCCTCATGTCTTTGGCGAGGTCAAAGTGCAGGATGCAAGTGAGGTCGAAAAAAACTGGGAAAAATTAAAACTAAAAGAAAAGAACGGCAATCGTTCCGTACTGGCAGGAGTTCCTCTTGGGCTGCCTTCGTTGATAAAGGCCTTCAGAATGCAGGATAAGGCCAGGGGAGTGGGTTTTGACTGGGAAGAACCTAGCCAGGTTTGGGCTAAGGTGCAGGAAGAAATCAACGAGTTTAAACAGGAGCTGGAAAAGGAAAACACCGAGGGCATGGAAGACGAATTCGGAGATTTACTTTTCAGCCTGGTCAATGTGGCCCGTCTGTACGGAATCAACCCCGATAACGCTCTTGAACGCACCAACAAAAAGTTTCGTGAGCGCTTCAATTATCTGGAGACGGAAACATTAAAAAAAGGCATTCCGCTCAAAGAACTAAGCCTGGACCAGATGGAAGCCATCTGGCAGCAGGCCAAAAAGTACAGTCCCTGATTCAAATGAATTTAGATCCAGCCTTTGTCAGGCAGATGCGCGCGCTTCTTCCTGAGGAGTCCGATGAGTTTTTGCGTTCTCTGGAGGATGATCTTCCGGTTAGTCTGAGGCTGAATACCGCCAAATGTTCCAAAGAGGATGTTTTGAACTGTTTGCCGGCAACTGTTCAGGAAACAGTGCCGTGGTGCCCGGAGGCTTATTATCTGGAGCAACGTCCTGTCTTCACTTTTGACCCCTTGCTGCATGCCGGTATATATTATGTTCAGGAAGCTTCCTCCATGTTCAGTGCCCGGGCAATCTGTTCGGCTTTGCAGATTATGGAAATGTCCGGTCAGGCGGTGAGGATGCTGGATCTTTGTGCAGCTCCCGGAGGTAAAGCTACGCTGGCTGCTTCTCTGCTTCCCGCAGGCAGTTTGCTGTTGGCTAACGAAATCGTTCCCTCCAGAGCTAAAATACTGGACGAGAACCTGATAAAATGGGGCACGGCCGAAGTTGTTGTAACTCAGAATGAACCCTCAGACTTTGCCGGACTCAAATATGCTTTCGACCTGATTCTGGCCGATATGCCTTGTTCAGGCGAAGGGATGTTCCGCAAAGAACCCGATGCCATTACTGCCTGGTCCGAAGATTACGTGCGTAGTTGTGCAGCCCGTCAACGACAAATTCTCAGTCAATGCTGGAACAGCCTGCGGCCCGGAGGCTGCCTGATTTACAGTACCTGTACCTACAACACCCTGGAAAACGAAGAGAATGTGCTTTGGGCCGCCGAACAGCTTGGAGCCCGTATCATGCCTGTAGAATCAAATCCTGAATGGAAAATACATCCCGCCATTGATGCTGATATACCGGCCTATCGTTTTTTTCCTCACAGAACCAGGGGAGAAGGTTTCTTTTTGGCATTGCTTCAAAAAGAGGAGTCTGCTGCAACAAACTTGCAGACCAGTCGGGAAACTAATCAACAAGAAGAATTCTACGAGATTGTCAGGCCAAGGGGGAAAAAAAAGTTATTCACCCGAAAAAAATCCGGAAAGATTGTAAACGAATTAATGGACAAAAAGATAGCTGCATATTTGACCTCTTTGTTTGATGAGCCCGTTGCCTGCGAAGTAAGGCTTTTGCCACAGGGAATTTACAGCGCTTTTCCCAAACAACATTCTGAGTTTTTAGCCCAAATCAGTTCCTCATTGCACATATTACGTGCGGGGATACATATGGGAGAATATAAAGGCGATCACTTTATTCCAGATATTTCTCTGGCCTTGTCCACCTCACTTAAACCAGAGAAACACTTTCCTGCTTATGAACTGGATCGTCAACAAGCCTTGTCATATTTAAAGAGAGAGAGCCTGCTATTGAGCGAACAATGCCCCCGGGGTCAGGTCTTGATGAGCTATAAGGGAAAGGCTTTGGGTTGGGTAAACAACTTGGGAATCAGAGCCAACAACCGATATCCTCAATCCTGGAGAATACGTGCGGAACTCCCCTCCAATCGTTTACAAAAATGAAAAAAATTGGTATTTTGTCAGACACACACGACTACTGGGATAAACGTTATATTCCTTACCTGGAAGTTTGCGACGAAATCTGGCATGCAGGAGACATTGGCTCAGTTGTTCTGACTCAGCGATTGGAAGCCATCAGGCCACTAAGAGCGGTATACGGAAATTGCGACGGTTATCCTCTAAGGTATAATTACGGCTCCTACTTGTTTTTTGAGCTTGAACAGATCAAGGTTTTAATGACGCATATCGGCGGATATCCGGGTC
>JAAZGQ010000103.1 GCA_012511135.1 Bacteroidales bacterium
CGTCCAAGAAGATAAACTCGCTCGGCAATACCAAAATTAATTTTGGTATTGCTCTCACTTCATTTATCTTTGTTCCCCAAAAAAAAGGATGAAAATATTGTTGTTGGGTTCCGGGGGGCGGGAACATGCGCTGGCCTGGAAGCTTGCCCAAAGTCCCAAAACAGAGCGTTTGTTTATTGCACCGGGCAATGCCGGTACTTCCGGGGTGGGAATCAATGTGCCTCTTGCGGTGGATGATTTCGGCGCTATCCGGGATTTTGCTCTCGAAGAACAGATCGATATGTTGGTGGTCGGGCCGGAGGATCCTCTGGTAAAAGGAATCAGCGATTTTTTTGCCTCCGATCCCCTGACGGCCGGTATTCCGGTTATTGGCCCTTCCAAAAGCGGGGCGCGTCTGGAGGGAAGCAAAGATTTTTCCAAGGCTTTTATGAAAAGGCATCACATTCCTACAGCAGGCTATTTGAGCGTGACGGCAGAGAATGTACAGGCCGGGCTTGATTTTATGAAAACACTGCGGCCTCCCTATGTGCTCAAGGCCGATGGACTGGCGGCCGGCAAGGGTGTTTTGATTATTCAGGATCTTGACGAGGCCCAAAAAGAATTGAAAGCCATGCTCGATGGTAAGTTCGGAGCGGCCAGCAAGACGGTGGTCATCGAAGAATTTCTGAGCGGCATTGAATGCTCGGTTTTTGTTATTACCGATGGCCGTCAATACAAGATTTTGCCCGAAGCCAAAGATTACAAGAGAATAGGCGAAGGCGACACCGGACTGAATACGGGAGGCATGGGCTCGGTTTCGCCCGTAGCTTTTGCCGACAAGCTATTTATGCAAAAGGTGGAGGAAAGGATTATTCGTCCTACCATCGAGGGTTTGCTTCAGGAAAACATCGATTACAAAGGTTTTATCTTTTTCGGATTGATCAAAGTCGACCAGGAGCCTTATCTGATTGAATACAATGTTCGTATGGGCGATCCCGAAACCGAAACCGTCATGCTCAGGATTAAATCGGATTTGGTTGATTTGCTGGAGGGCGTGGCTCAGAACAATCTCGAGGAGAAAGAGCTGGAATTTGACCCTCGTACGGCAGTTGCCGTAATGCTGGTTTCGGGAGGCTATCCCGGAGCTTACGAAAAGGGCAAAGAAATTACCGGCCTGGACAAGGTGAAAGAAAGCATCGTGTTCCACGCCGGTACCAAAACTCAGGACGGAAAGATTCTGAGCTCCGGAGGCAGGGTGCTGGCCGTCAGCTCCTACGGTAAAGATATTGCGGAGGCCTTATCGCTATCCTTCGACAATGCCCGCAAAATCCATTTCGAGAACAGTTATTTCCGTTCCGATATAGGCTTCGACTTGTAGAGAACAAACCGGCCGCTTGTTCTTTTTCTTCTTTTATAAGTATTGAACATGAGCAGAAGAAATCTCATTCAGCATCTTTCGCGTACCAATGTCCTTTGGGTCGTTGGCCTGCTGCTTTTTGTGCTGGGAGTTGTCTTTAGCGCCATACTCAAATCTCCCGAGGGTCGGGAATTTTACTCAGAGGAGGTGGTCAGTCCTTTTTGGAAAATCTTCAGAAATTTTATACCGGGCGAATGGTTGCCGGTGTTGTTGCAATTTCTTTTGTTGCTGGCCAATGCCATTCTGTTTCAGTTTATAGTGCGTAAATATGAATTACTGCGCACTCTGGGGGTCTTGACTTTTTTTATTTTCTGCTTTATTGCTGCGGCCAGTGTGCCTTTGCACCGGCTGATACCGGGTTCCTTTGCGGCTTTGTTTATGGGCTTGGCTTACATTAGTGTTTTTGAGAGTTACCGCAAGGAAAATTGCAACACGCAGGTATACAATGCTTCTTTTTTGATTGTGTTGGCGTCTTTGTTTGTTCCTCCGCTGCTTTTTTTGCTTCCCCTGTTTTGGTTGGTGTTCAACATAGTCAACACGATGAACTTCAAAAGATGGCTGGTATCACTTATGGGGGCATTGACCGTGTTTTGGCTGCTGGTCGGGGTATTATTTCTGAGTGGTCAGCTGGAGCTGATTCCGGCCTTTTTTAAGGCCTGCTTACAACACGGCTGGCTGTTCTCTGCCGAGATATCAGCCATGAGCATTGTGTATGTCTTTATGCTTTTTTTCCTGATTATACTGGCGGTTGTTAATTTTTTGCGGCAGGTGTATTCCGAAAAGATCAGTGTACGTTCGGCCATTTCTTTTCTGATGGTTTCCTTGTTGCTCTTTTTTGTTTCTCTGTTTATCTTTCCGGCTTATAAGGCCGATTTCTTTTTATTAGCTATAGGCCCTGCTTCGGTATTGCTGTCCCATTATTACGGAACGGAAGTGAACAGGCTAAGCCGCCTGGCTCTGTATATTTTTCTTTTGGCGGGAGTGGGCAATTATTTGTCTTTCTTTTTCTGGTAGTTCTCTTACAGTTCGCTTGTATTTCTCTGAAAGCTCTCTGAGCAAGGCTATTTTATAATTTGGTGGCTCTGATGATTTCGCGTTTTCCCGGAGGTCCTTGCAGCCTTTCCACGCCGAAGCCGGCTCGTTGCAATCTTCTTCTGATTTCGCCTTTGGCGCAATAACTGACCAGAATACCCCCTGTTTGCATGTGTTCGTACATGGAGGCAAAGAGTTCTTCTGTCCACATTTCGGCTTGTTTTTCGGGCGAAAAAGCATCCCAGTACACCAGGTCGTAGCGCTCCAAAGGTTCGAACGAGGTAAAATCTCCCCGGAATTTGGTGAATTGTGTATGTAAAACCGGATCTGTGTGGCGAATATTCCATTCTGTAGCATGAATGAAGTCGAGAACAGCCGCAGCCTTTTTCTGCGCTTGTTCCGAAAACAAGGCAGGATAGTTGAGGGCCTGAACAATTTCCGAAGAAAGAGGATAGGCCTCTATGCAATCGTAGCTTAAGTCCAGTTGCAGGCTCCCCGCTTCCATAATTGTCAGCAGGGCGTTGAGGCCGGTTCCCAGGCCCAGTTCGAAAAGCTTCAGTGGGAGATTTGTTGAACGAGCTGTTCCGGCAGCCTGCAGCCCGGCGGTTTTGCGGCGATGTGCTTCAATCAGGCCGGCCTGAATAAAGATATGCCGGGATTCCTGCA
>JAAZGQ010000104.1 GCA_012511135.1 Bacteroidales bacterium
GCCGTTACCAGTTCAAATCCTTTCTCTTCCAAAAAAAGGATATGAGGTTTGAGTAAATCAATTTCGTCGTCGGCCCAAAGCAGCCTGTCTTTTCTCATTAAAGCAATGCCTCAACTTTTTGTGCCAGCGCACTTTTCTGGATGGCTCCTACTTGTTTGTTTACCAATTGCCCTTGTTTAAAAAACAAGATGGTTGGAATGTTTCTGATACCGTAACGAACACATACATCGTTGTTTTCGTCCACGTTCATTTTGCCGATATTAACCTTGTCAGCATATTCGCCGGCCAATTCCTCGATAATGGGACCCACCATTTTACATGGTCCGCACCAGGGTGCCCAAAAATCTACTACCAAAGCTTTACCGGAGGAAAGATATTCCTCAAAATTCGAGTCTGTAATTTCCAATGCCATATGATTCGTATTTTAATCTCTTACTACGCCGGGGGCGTTCATTTTGTTTGCTACAAAGTTATAAAAAAACCCTCGGATATAGTATTAATTAATTTTTATTTCGATCTCGCCGCTTTCTTCCAAAAAGTCTATCATTTCTTTGTCCACTTGCAGGCGATAGTTGCGGGAAAACAAAGAGGCATGGAGCCTGGGCTGACTGTCGGGATCGTATACAGTTATGTACAAGAGCGACTTACCGGCTTTTTTACTGACCAGGGCCAGAAAACGTTCTGAAAAATCACCGCCAATCAGATGCAATGGAATGGTCAGATGTATCTTGTTGATGGCCGTTGAGGCAGCCTCGGACAACAAAGAAATGGAATTGATTTTCAGCTCGTTTTCAGAGGCCTTCCATGGCCGGGGCTGATAGACCGCTCTGAAGGCCAGAAACATGTCTTTTTTGAGATATTTCCCGAAATCAACGTATTCACGGCTCCAAAAAGGGATTTCCACCGCTGCTGAATAATCTTCGATCATAACAAAGGCATAGGGATCACCGTTTTGTTTGCGTTTTTCGCGTACGTCCGTAACTATACCGGCAAACTGCAATTCCTTGTTGAGCTCCAGTTTGCCCAGTTTGATGTCTTCGAGGCTGGTATTGCAGACGTATTTAATAAAGACCGAATATTCATCCAGTGGATGCGAAGAAAGATACATTCCAACGTATTCCTTTTCACGGTTAAGGCGTTCGAGTTCCGACCAGTTTTGAGCTCTGGGAACTTCGGGTTGGGTAATGGCTATTTCCATTTCGCCTCCAAACAGGGTGTTATGGTTGCCTGCCTTGTCCAATTGAATTCTGTTACCGTAGCGCATCAAGACATCCAGAAATACTTCGCCTCTGTCGTTTTCGGCAAAAAATTGTTCCCTCTGTATTTCTCCCAGGCTGTCGAAAGCCCCGGCCAGAGCCAGCACTTCCATATTCTTGCGGGTGCAGGCATTCAGGTTAACCCGTTCTGCTAAATCGAAAACAGATTTATAAGGCTTGCCGGAACGCTCTTCGACTATGGCTTTGACGGCGCTCTCTCCCATGCCTTTGATGGCTCCCAGACCAAAACGGATGTTACCTTGCTTGTTGACGGTAAATTTATAATTGGATTCATTGACGTCCGGCCCCAGAACCTGAATACTCATAGAGCGACATTCGTCCATAAATTTGGTAACATCGCTGATGTTGTTCACGCTGCGGCTCAGCACTGCGGCCATATATTCCGAAGGATAGTTGGCTTTGAGCCAGGCGGTCTGATAAGCCACCAGGGAATAACAGGTGGCATGGGATTTATTAAAGGCGTAGGAAGCAAACTTTTCCCAGTCGGCCCAGATTTTGTTGAGCACGCTTTCGTCGTAACCGTTTTTCTTGCCTCCTTCTATAAACTTGGGTTTGAGTTTATCCAGTTTTTCCCGGATCTTTTTACCCATGGCTTTGCGCAGCTCATCGGATTCTCCGCGGCTGAAGCCGGCCAGCAACCTGGACAGTAACATCACCTGCTCCTGATAGACGGTAATACCGTAGGTGTCTTTGAGGTAACGTTCCATCACCGGGATATCGTACTCTATGGCTTCTTTGCCGTGTTTACGGGCAATAAACTGGGGAATATAATCCATGGGGCCCGGCCTGTAGAGGGCGTTCATGGCAATGAGATCTTCAAATTTGGAAGGCTGCAGGTCGCGCAGGTATTTTTGCATACCAGCCGATTCAAACTGAAAAGTACCCACGGTTTTGCCGGCGCTGTATAAGGCATAGGTTTTTTCGTCCTCGAGCGATATGGTATCAATATCTACTGTTATGCCCCGGGACAAGCGAATATTTTCTACGGCATCCTTAATAATAGATAAGGTTTTCAAGCCTAAAAAGTCCATCTTGATCAGGCCGGTATCTTCAATAACTGAACCATCAAACTGGGTCACCAGTAATTTTTCGCCCGTTTCTTTGTCTTCGGCTGTACTAACGGGCACCCAGTCGGAGATATCGTCGCGGCCTATTATTACTCCGCAGGCATGTACTCCGGTGTTACGGACAGTGCCTTCGAGTTGCTGGGCATATTTCATGGTGTCGCGCAGCACAGGATCGTCCGATTCTGCGGCCTGCTTCAGTTCAGGCACATAGGCTATGGCGTTTTTCAGATTGACCTTGAGGCGCTTTTGTGAATCGGCCGGATCTGTAATTCTATCGGGAACCAGCTTGGATAAACGATCCGATTCGGAGAGCGGCAATTTTTGCACCCTGGCCACATCCTTGATGGCCGATTTGGAGGCCATCGTACCGTAGGTAATGATGTGAGCTACCTTTTCCTTGCCGTAACGTTCTTCTACCCAATGCAAGACAGTATTTCGACCGTCGTCGTCAAAGTCTATGTCGATATCGGGCAGGGAAACCCGCTCGGGATTGAGAAAACGTTCAAACAGTAAATCGTATTTAATGGGATCTACCTTGGTGATACCCAGACAATAAGCTACAGCAGAACCTGCGGCCGAGCCACGGCCCGGTCCAACAGAAACGCCCATATTCCTGGCGGCTGTTGTAAAGTCCTGCACAATAAGAAAATAGCCCGGATAACCCATGTTTTTGATTACATCCAGCTCAAATTCGATACGCTCCCTGACTTCTTCCGTCAATTCGGGATAAACCTTTTCGGCTCCCTTGTAGGTGAGGAAGCGCAAGTATTCGTTATCATCACTGAAACCCTCGGGTTTAGGAAAATCAGGCATGATAGGCTCGTGATTAATATCGTAGAAATCAACTTTTTCAGCTATTTCCAGTGTATTCTCAAGCACTTCTGGCAAATCCTGAAAAATTGCCTGCATTTCTTCAGCGGTTTTGAACCATTCCTGCTTGGTGTAGGCCATTTTATTATAGTCGTCCACGTCGTTGCCAGTATTTAGGCAAATAAGCCGGTGATGAGCTTCGGCATGATCTTCGTCTACAAAATGCACGTCGTTGGTGGCGATTAGCTTGACCTGATATTTTTTAGCTAATTCTATCAAATGTTTATTGACCAATTGTTGCCTGGGATAGGTATCCTGAGCAGCATTTGCTGCTGTGGGCTTATGACGCTGCAATTCCAAATAAAAATCATCGCCGAATACTTTTTTAAACCAACGTATTGATTGCTCGGCCTGATCCAGGTTGCCGTTGAGAATCTGGCCGGGAATTTCTCCACCCAGACAGGCGGAACTGGCTATCAAGCCTTCCCGGTAGGTTTCAAGGTCTTTATGATCGGTTCTGGCACAATAATAATAGCCATCGGTCCAGGCGCGGGAAACTATCTTAATTAGATTTTTATAGCCAGTAAAATTCTTTGCCAACAAAATCAAGTGCCAGCCCCGGGCATCTTCTTTGACCTCTTTACGGTGCAATTCCTTACCATTGCGGGCAACATAAACCTCGCAACCAATGATGGGTTTTATGGCAGTCTGAGTCTGGGCATTCTTTGCTTTGACATAATTATGAAATTCCTTGGCCCCAAACATGTTGCCATGATCCGTCAGGGCTATGGCCGGCATTTGGTCAGCGACGGCTTTGTCTACCAAAGCCTGAACAGAGGCTTGTCCATCGAGGATGGAATACTGGGAATGCACGTGTAAATGTACGAATGAACTCATAACTAGGTCTTTATAAAAACTAAACTTACAGCCTTAAAGATAGAGCTCATTTATCATATCCGGGTCAAGTCTGTATTAAAGTTCGTCCAAGTCTTTGTTAAAAAATAAAGCCTGCGAATAATTTCGCAAGCTTTATTGGTTTTAAGAAAAAAAGCTGGCTTAAAAGAGAATGGTATATCCCAAGGATACCAGCGGGGTATAGGCTGCACCCCAACCCGTGTAATTTAACTCAAGTCCCAGGGCCATAGTGTCGTTAAAGAAGAAACGGCCTCCCAGCAATCCGCCATAGGCAAAGCCATTGCCTCTGTTTTTGTTGTGTCCGAAGCCCAGTTGAACACCGGCATGCAACTCAATGACGTCGTTAAGAAAAATACCGTAAGTTGCCTTTGGCATAATACTGTAATTAAAGCCGGTAGAGGAGAAAGCAAGCGCATGTACTCCCAGTCCTACGGCAAAATGGCCTTCCCACCAGGAGTCAGCAACCACATATTCAGCCCCCAGGCTGCCACCTAATCCGGGTTGAAAACCAAGAGCAACAGTACCGGCGATGGTTCCCTTTTCCAGAGGTGCACCCAGGGCATTGGCATTGAAATTCACAAACATGGCCAGTAATGAGGCCAGTAAAACAGATGTAAGTGTTCTTTTCATAGTAATAATTTTTAATAAGTGATACATGAAAAATAATTCTACAACTTTCTGTCTGATCAGAAATTATATCGCTTTGTTTTACAGTTTCTTATTAATCTATATCCAAGATCATTGTAAGGCAGGTCTTCGTTATGGACCTTCGTTTTGGAGAAACAAACATACATAATATTTTGTAATATTGTTCCTGTTTTTTATAATTTTGCATAATATTCTTCGAAAAGCTCCATAAACAGAAGCGTTTCAAAAATTAAAATATTGTTGTACTTTTGCAGCCTAAGGCTTACTAATGAAAATTCCTTTTAGGATATATATTCACAAAGAGGGCTGGAAGCTGTTGTTTTCCGTAGCTCTTGCTCTGATTTTGATTAATCTGCTGCTTTTTTTCCTGATAGGTGTTATTTCCACTATCAGTCTGGCGATATCAATAATATTGTTTTTATTTTTCACTAATTTTTTCAGAAGTCCCCGTCGCTTTTACCAACAGGCTCACCCGGGAGACATTGTGTCACCCGCCGATGGAAAGGTTGTTGTAATTGAGCCTGTTTACGAAGAGTTGCTTTTGAAGGAAAAACGCCTGCAGGTGTCTATCTTTATGTCAGTTACCGACGTGCATGCAAACTGGTATCCTTTGACAGGCAAGGTGATTCATTACAGCCATCGCAACGGTAATTATCATGCTGCCTGGTTGCCCAAAGCCAGCAGCGAAAACGAACATTCCAGTGTAATAATTCGCTCGGCCTACAACCAACAAACAGTACTGGTGCGCCAGATAGCCGGAGCTCTGGCCAGGCGCATAGTAACCTACGCACATACAGGAAAACGTTGTAAGGTAAATGAACACCTGGGTTTTATTAAATTCGGATCCCGGGTTGATTTGTTTTTTCCTTTGGATTCGGTCGATATGCTGGTTGAACCGGGAACTCATGTCAAGGGTAACAAAACCGTGATTGCACGCTTTAAAGCCAAAGAAAATAATGAAGCTGTATAAACATATACCCAATGGCATAACACTACTAAACGTACTGGCCGGTTGCCTGTCTATAGTTTTTGCCTTCGAAAAAGCCTATCTGATTGCA
>JAAZGQ010000105.1 GCA_012511135.1 Bacteroidales bacterium
AATTATATTGGTAATTATATGCTTACCGATCAGATTGAACGCGATAAAGACCGGGTGAATACTGAAAAAATGGATACTTCGCAGATTGATCCAAACGTAACAGGGGGCTATGTGCTCGAAATAGACGGTTTTGGGATTACCGGCTCTTTTGACCCAAGCAAAGGCGAATTGTTTCCCGAAGCTTTCTCCAGCAACATTGGCAACAAAGTGACCATCAAATACCCCGACAACGATGAAATCACGATTGATCAGCGCCAATACATCATTCAACATTACAACGCTTTTGAACAAAGCATTTTAAACTACAACAACAGCCAGGCAGCCTACGAAAACATATGCCGTTACCTGGACACCACCGCTTTTGTCAACTGGTACATCGCCAATGAATTGACAGCCAACCCCGACGGACTCTGGAGCATTTACATGAAGAAACATCGCGACGACGATCGTTTTTACTTTGGCCCACTTTGGGACAACGATATTTCCTTTGGAAACTGCAATCGGATTTATTCCTTATCGAACGACGGCCGTACCGAATCCATCATGTTGAAGTGCTTCAGCAACAACCGGGTAAAAGAGCTTATCAACAAGGTACTGACTATTCCTCCCATCCGAAAAATGATCGCTGAACGCTGGAAGATCATTTACCAGAATCAGCTTCTCAAAGAAGATCTGATACATTTGCTCTACAATCTGGAAGAAGAACTCGATGCCTCGCAAAAGCTGAATTATCAGAAATGGAGTACTGCCCTTTCTTCGAGAATTTACAACGAGATTTATTACGGAGCCAACATCAGTTTTGCCATGCAGATGGAATATCTGCGCAATTACCTTAGTGAACGCATTGATTTTCTGGATGTTTACTTTACTTCCATGGCCAGCAGCGATACCATAGACCCGGGAGATCCTCCGCTTCCTCAGGTAGATACCATGGAATATTTTAGTCCTGAGCCTTATGTCTGGTATCATTTGCAATGTCAGCTCAATAACAAATACCTGGTTTGCGAAGAAGTGGCCGGGGGCTATCAGCTTGGATATACTTACAATCCCGAAACCGCCGGCGATTGGGCAAAATTCGAAATCAGCTGCAGCAAAGACGAACAAAACCGCAGTATTTACCATCTTCGTAACAAAGCCAGCAAAGCCTATGTTTATATCAATGCCGCCCAGGCTAAAATTCCGCTGGATCCGGTACAAAAAACGGCCTTTACACTCTATCCCAGTCCCAACGAAGACGGACACTATGGCTTTATGGTGCTTTCAGACAACAGCACTTTGAATGAATTGGGCATTGATGCCAACGGAGGCGTGGTCTCCTGGTCCACCAAGAACAAAAGCGGTCAACGAGAGTATCAGTTTATTCCTGACCGTGCTTATTTTCAAAGCATCTTTAATCCTGCTGATCCTCAACAACCGCTATGGGCTATGGAAGAAAACTGGGACAAGAATATTCCCAATGCCTATGCTACTGCCATTATTGCAAAAGGGGCCAAACTGGAATTGGCCGAAGACGAAAAAATACTTGTAGACAGCCTGATTATATTGCCTGGCGCTGAAGTCTTAAATTACGGAACAATCCAGGCCGATGTTACACTGTTTTGCGCCAACGACAGTTTGTCGGCTTCCTACGATTTCGGTCAGGAAGCTCAACTACTATCCGAACGCATGCTATACCGCAGTTTTGATCGTAGCCTAAGCTGGTATGACCTATCCTTGCCACTTGACGTAAAATCGATACGCAACAAAGAAATGGCTATTCTACAACCTGGTAAAGATTATTTCCTGATGGAATACAAGGCTGATTCCAACCGTTTTGACTCGCTGAGCCTGGTAAGCAGCCTCAGACCCAAGGCCGGGCCCTATTTGTTCTCGGTCAGCCCTGAAAGGCAGCAAC
>JAAZGQ010000106.1 GCA_012511135.1 Bacteroidales bacterium
AGACAGGAAGCTTTCAAATTCCTTATTGAAAGACTCTGTCAGAATTTTTTGCAGCAAATGGAGTCCTCCCTTATTTTCCTGACAAAAACTGATTCTGGAAATCACATCCGCTCCGTAAGTCTTTTGCGGGTTCATCCAGGAACTGATTTTTGAAATACGCCCGCTGGACAGCTGAACAAAATAACAGACCACAGTGGTAGTCCCCAAATCAACGGCGACTCCGTAGGCATCGGGATGCAACAAAGGCCGACTATGCAAGGGCGGAAGATCTTCGAGATAAGCAGTTTGAGCAGTAAGAATCTGCGCTTCTTCTTTGGCAGGCAAAATCACCTCTATGTTGTTGTCGGGATAATAATTACAGGCCAACACCTTGCCTTGTCCCTTGACGTCGACCAGGCATTTTCCGCAACGCCCTTTGCCTCCACAGGGGGCATAGACAGAATAGCCCTCGTTTCTGAGAATCTCCAGCAGGCTTTTTTTGCCCTGTGTTTGAATCATACTTACACGAGAGCCTTCTTTTATTTGGATGTTATACATAAGTCTTTTTGATAGTCTGTTTTCTGAAACCACTGTAAAAATAAACAGCACAAGCCAGGATCAACAACAAGGAGGGTATCAGCTGCCAGGAATTATTTCCGATACCAATCAGTTCGGGATCAGCAGCCAGGTAATTGTTCTTTTCAGCAAAATGGAAGAGCACGGAAATGGCGTTGTTGGCAAAATGAGCCGCTACAGGAACCCAGATCGATCCGGACCAATAAAGCAGATAACCGAACCAGGCTCCCAGCAACAAACGGGGAATAAAACCATAAAACTGCAAATGTATTGAACTAAACACTAATGCAGTAATCCAAATGGCCAACTGTATTCTGCCCTTAGAAGAAAAAATGCTTTGCAAAGTTCCTCTAAACAGCAATTCTTCTCCAAGACCGGCCATTACAGCCACTACTAAAAGCTGCCAAAACAGATCGGTCCGGGATTTGCCCTGCAACATCAACTCTGTGGTGTGTTCTGCATTATTTTCGGCAAGCCTCATCCATCTTTCTACACCTTCCAAAAAATAGGGCAATTGTATGCCCTGATTCCAGTTTACCAAAAAATTTATAAGTGGGATGGCGGCCATTATGCTAAACACGGCCAGCAGAATATCTAATGGTTTAGCCTTTACCAGCTTCAAAAAACCGCCGCTTGATTCACCATACCAATAGTTTAACAAAAAAGGGGGAAGTATAAACACCAGCAGAGTTTGCAAAGCTTGCATCAGCAAAAGAAAAGAAGGATTGCTCATTTGCGCACTCAATTCCGAATAAAACTGATTAAAACTCAAACCACGACTTAGTACCAAATAAAGGCTGAGAACCAGGGGGCTCAAAAACAAGGCAATTATCGTTATGGCTATCAGCGCTATAAGTCTTAAGCCCGGTTTAGTTCTATCTATCTTATTCATTCAATGAGCATTTTTTTGCAAACCTAATTCAAAGTTTTGTCAATTCAAAGATTAAGAGTATTTTTGCATCTCCAAAAAAATACCTTTAAAGGCAACAAGCAGAAGTATAAAGCAGTACTTTTCAAGGCTTGTTCAGCAAAAGGACAGGTTCAAACATCAACAACATGAATGTAGAAAAACAAGTCATTGATTCGGTCAATGCAAGCATCAAGATCAACTTAGTAAAAGCAGACTACCAGGAAAAAGTAGAAAAAACGCTCAAAACCTATCGTCAAAAAGCCAATGTACCGGGTTTTCGCCCGGGAATGGTGCCCATGGGTTTGATCCGAAAAATGTACGGTAAGGCCGTCCTGGCAGAAGAAATCAACAAAATTGTATCGGAAACTTTATACAATTATATCAAAGAAAACGAACTGAACATTTTGGGTGAGCCCCTGCCCAACGAACAACAAGCTCCCATGGACTTCAATACCCTCGAAGACTTTGAGTTTGTTTTTGATCTCGCATTGGCTCCCGAACTTGATTTCACAATAACCAAAAAGGACAGTATTCCCTATTACAAAATTGAGGTCAACGACGATATGTTGGAAAAACAGATTAAATCGCTGGCCAGCCGTGGTGGAAATTACGAAAAAGTCGAAGAAGCCCAGGAAGGCGACACCATCAAGGGGGTGCTGAACGAGATTCCCGATGAAGGACAAAATAATTCCGAAGATCTCGTAAGTGTAGAAGAAGCCATTATTCTACCTTCTTATTTCAAGAGCGAAGATGAAAAAGCCAAAATGACGGGAGTTCA
>JAAZGQ010000107.1 GCA_012511135.1 Bacteroidales bacterium
CCCATCATAATAAAATCGGCTCCCATGGCAAGGGCCAACACCATGTGGTAATCCTGAACTATTCCCCCGTCGGAACAAATAGGCACGTAAATACCATTTTTCTTGTATAACTCGTCCCTGGCCTCTGCCACGTCGATCAAAGCAGTTGCCTGTCCCCGACCGATACCTTTTTGTTCACGGGTAATACAGATGGAACCCCCACCTATGCCCACTTTTACAAAATCGGCCCCGGCTTCGGCCAGATAAAGAAATCCGTCACGGTCTACCACGTTTCCGGCTCCTATCTTGACGCTCTCCCCGTAATTTTCCCGTACAAAGGATATAGCTTCTTTTTGCCATTCCGAAAAACCGTCCGATGAATCGATGCACAAGACATCCACACCGGCTTCCACCAATTTGGGAATACGTTCCTTGTAATCACGGGTATTAATCCCGGCTCCTACCAGCAGGCGCTTGTGACTGTCCAGTAGTTCGTAGGGATTATTTTTGTGGTTATCGTAATCCTTGCGAAAAACAAAATATCTCAGGCATTGATTTTCGTCAATAATGGGAAGAGTGTTTATTTTGTTATCCCAAATAATGTCGTTGGCTTCGTCCAGACTGATACCATGTTTACCTGTTACCAATTTGGAAAAAGGGGTCATAAAATCACGGATGATTTTGGAATGATTGTCTTTGCCGGGACGGTAATCTCTGCTGGTTACAATACCCAGCAATTTGCCGTTGTAGCTTCCGTCGTGTGTGATTCCAATGGTAGAAAAACCTGTTTTAGCCTTTAAATCTATGACATCCTGCAAACACTGATCGGGCCTCAGGTTGGCATCGCTGACCACAAAACCGGCCTTGTATTTTTTTACTTTACGCACCATTTCTGCCTGGTCTTCGATAGGCTGGGAACCAAAAATAAAGGATAAGCCTCCGTTTTTTGCCAGGGCAATGGCCATATTGGAATCAGAAACAGCCTGCATAATGGCAGATACAAAAGGAATATTTAATTCAATATCCGGCTTTTGCCCTTTGGCATAACGAACCAGTGGAGTTTTTAAACTTATCCTGTCGGGAACACATTCTTTGGAAGTTAATCCGGGAATCAGTATATATTCGTTGAACGTTCGGGAAATTTCTTCAATAAGCAGTGCCATAATACCTAAGATTAAAATTTGGCAAATTTACGGTTTTTTGCTCAAAAACAACCAAGCCTGAATCAATTATTGTTCTTAAGATGTTCCAATGCGGCTTCAATTATCGTATCTATCCCTTTGGCCTGATCCCCGGAACTTAATGCCACAGGAATATCTACGACTATACCGTCTTCTGTCTGCTGGCCGTTGAGGTCTATTGTTTGTGAAGCCGAAAATCGATATTTCCAACCGTTTGGTAATTCTCCGTAAGCCGGGATTCCTCCGCCACCACCGGTATTGTCTCCCATGAGACAAACATTGGATCTGGATTTAAGCATCAATGCAAAAGTATTTGATGCGCTGTAAGAACGACGATTGCACAACAAAACTACATTTCCTGCAAATCGTTTGCCATCGGCCGGACGTATAGTCAAATTTTTCCAGGCCGAAAAATCGGTCGGGTCCGGTCCAATTTTGACCCGGCTGTGCCCGTAGATATAAGCCTTTTCAGTCAAAACTGCAGCCAGGAGGGCCGCGTTGGCTCCCGAGCCGCCTCCGTTGTTCCTGACATCAATGATCAGCCCCTTAAGCCCCTCCAGTTTCTCCAGCAATTCATCCAGATGTGCCTGAGTAATGTCTGAAGCAAAAGAACTATAATAGACGTACAACACCGAATCGATCACCTGATTATGCAAGGCTCCGGTTATGTCATAATCTTCGCCTAAATAGCTGGTATAAACCAGCATTTCATCGAAATTGGCCGGATAATCAAGACACCAACTCCAATTTCGACTCTGATCAAAAGAACTGATTAAATTGACATGTCCATCACGCAATTCATTCATCATTTGACTCAAAACCTCAAACAAAGCTTTTTCGTCCATTTCGCTATGGATCTTTGTCCTGTAACGTTGATATACTTCGTGCCAATCAATGTTTTTATGATCAAAGTAAGCATATTTATTGTTCAGCTCCTGCCACAAAAACTCAAAATTGCTTTCCGGGCTGTCTTCGGGATCAGCACTAAGCAAAAATTGTTCGCAGCCTGTCAGCAACAAAACCGGGAGTACCACAAGAACAGACAACAAAAATCCTTTCATAGCATAGCTTTAATTCCTATCGTCCAAATACCTGAACTTTTGCTCAATTTTTCGGGGCGATTAATACAAAGATATTCATAATGATACTGTATAACAACAGCATTGCCAGAACTGAGAATATAACTAAAGCCGGGATTCAGAGCAGCATTCCAGGCTTGGTTGGAAAGAAAGGCCCCAGCAGAGGCCAGAAAGGCCGAGATTCTGTTACCGTTCGGAGCCAGGTATGCTTCGGGCGAATCGGAAACATAAGAAGGTCGAATGTAAAAACCCAAGACTTGCAGGTCCAGGGGTAGTTCTGCTTTCAATTGCTTGCCGAACAGATTGAAACATTCGACGTAACACAATGCAGGACCAAAACTTGTTACATAACTCAGGCGTTTGTTGAAATTCCCGTACGAAGGAATTTCACAAAAGATCAAATAATTGTTGTTTGACCAACCCCATTTCAATCGAGCCTGGCCAGTTTTATATAAACTGTAATTCTTAAAGCAGAAATCTCTGTACAACATAGTATTGCCATATTGATTGCTCAAAACAGCCCTGTTTGTATTTAACTGAAAGAAATCACTTTTTTTCGGGCCTTCGTGTTTGTAGGCAAGAAAAAAAGACAAAGCTGCATTCTGATACAAAAGAGGAGAAACACTTTTATCTCTCAATGCGAATTTTCCTCCACCAAAATGCACTTGAAGCGTGTTTTTGCTTTCAGATTTGCACAGCGGCAAATACAGACAACAGCATAAAGAAAGACAGGTACAGAGGGCTAAAGAAGTTCTCATTGCGACTGCTGATTGTTTTATGAATCAAAACTTATCAATTTTTTTGAAAGAGCATACATGGTCAAGGCCGGCAAACTGTGTAAACCGGTTTTTTCGATAATATTTTTGCGATGCGTCATCACGGTATGTACACTAATATTCATCAGATCTGCTATCTCCTTGTTCGTCAAACCCTTGGTCAAGGCTACCAGGACCTCAATCTCACGATCGCTCAATAATTTATTTTTTCCTTGTTCGACAGCACACCTGCAACTTATGCAAGCTTTTTCGAAACAAGCAAGCATGTTTTCCGGAGCATCCGTTACACTGAGTATGGTATCGAAAAGATTCAACAATTCATTGTCGTAATAAGAATACAATAAAGCCATCCAGAATACTTTGGGCATTTTCCTCTTAATGCGGATAAATGCTTTCTGCTTGTTTTGAACCATGGAGGGATTGACTACAATAATGTCAAAATTGGTCCCTTCGCACATGGATGAGAGTTCTTCAAGATCGGCAAAACGATAGAAATAATAATGGTGATGAGTTTTCAGCAACATTGTCGACAAGCCCTCGTACAACAGGGTCGATGGTTCCAGAACAGCGATATTTATATGGCATTTATCCATTTCTGTCTTTTAGCTCCAGACGTTCAAGCAATGGCAACAGGACCAATTCCTCTGCCTGAGAATGAATATACAAATCGTTTTCGAGTTCAATCAGGGCATTGAGCATTTTCCGTTTCAGGATGAAATCTCCATCGAGAGACAAATGTTTGAGCAACAAATTCTTTAAATCAACCAGCTTGGTTTCAATATCGGTATGGTGATCCCGGTATTCAGTAGAACAAAAGGCATGTTGCCCTTCATTGTTGTTGCCCGGTTTTTTGCCCTGTAACAATTGATTGCAATAAGGAAAAACCACTTCTTCTTCGTAAGCTAAGTGCTCAAGGACTTCCTGAAAGTATTCCCCGAAAAAGTTTTCCAGTTGCTTAATGTCTTCGGGGCGCTGTGTCCTATGCAGCTGAATGATGTAATTCTGAATTTGGGGATATTTCTCGGAAGTATAAAAACGATGGCTGCTTTTTAAATACTTTATCAGATCCGGCAAGCTATACTGCTCAGGGTTTAGGTCTTTGCGTTGGGGGAAAAAACCGTTATACAAATTGCAGAGTAATAAAAAAACAGGCGTATTTACACGGTATTGCTTGCATAGATGCCCAATACTGATGTCGTTCAAGGCTGTTTCCATCCCAAAATGCTCCAGGAGCAACAAGAGTGAAGGATTTTCAATGACCAGATCGGCCATGCACATCTCTGCTTTTATATAAGTCCTGTGTGTCTGATACATAATTAAATTTCAAGCAAAAATACATTTTATTTGACAATGTGCAATCAATGACGGATATCAATACTCAACCCGGCATAAAAAGCAGTACCGCTGACCGGGGCATAAAGAAAAGCCGCGTCATCCAGGTGTCTTTCGTCCTGAATGTAATCTAAGATGTTGTCTACGCCGGCATACAGCTTAAACTGGCCCAGTCGTCGAGAAATTTTGGCATTAAGCAGCACAAAGGGATCTGTCCTTTTAATTTTGCTTTGATCTCCCGGCAAAGGATCAATCTCGGTATTGTAATAATCTATGTACATGGAGCCCTGATAATTACTATTCAAAACCAGAGCCCAGCTGCCCGGAGTATATTCCAGCATGAAGTTACCGGCAGTAGAGGGAAAACGAGAAATGTAGCGGCTCTCTTTTTCATAAACTGTTCCCGCCCAATCCTCACGTTCCTGTTTGTACCTTCCCTCGTTCAGGCTGAAATCCAAACTCAGTTGCAATTGACTCAGCGGGCTGTAAACTGCCGTTAATTCCAGACCCTGCACAATGGCGTCATCAATGTTTTTCCACTGGTAATCATAGCCTAGGGCAGCCACTTGGGCATCAGCATTGCTAAAGCCAATTTTATTTTTCAGCTCAGTTCTGAATAAATTGGCGCTCAAACGAATTTTTTGGGCGTAATAATCGGCCGATAAGTTGTAACTTACCGAAGTTTCTGGCTGCAATCCCGAAGATTTCCAAACCCGGGGAGAACCGCTGCAAAGGTGCAAATCTTCGGAAAATCCGTAAGGGGCTCTGAAACCTTTACCCACATTGGCCCGGAGCGTAATTTGGTCATTCATTTTGTAGCGGACAGCCAGGCGGGGATTGAGGGCCGTGGCTTTGAAAAAGGTTTCGGGAAACAAAGCAAGTTCCGCAACTTGCCGATCAGCCCGGTAGCTCTCTCCCGAACGGTGGTGATCCAGACGCAGGCCGGGCACCAGCATCCAGCGGCCGATGGCCCATTCATCCTGGGCATAAAATCCAATTTCACGGGCCGATTTATCAGCCATGGAACGATAAGAAGATCCATAATAAGAACTAGACTGATCTACAATAACATACATACCCGATTCCTTCAAATGATCGTAAAAGAATTGTGCGCCAAACACAAAACGATGCGTATTGATGGC
>JAAZGQ010000108.1 GCA_012511135.1 Bacteroidales bacterium
AATGCCAGCATTGCCCATTGGGATTCTGCGTACATCGAAAGTGTCACTATCTTTTTTATGTTCCTGGCCGGTACCAGTTTTGTTTTTTTGTTTAGAATTCTCAGTGGCAAATTTTATAAAATTAAAAACAACGAAGAATTTAAGGTTTACTTCTACATTGTGATTGTTTCAGCTCTCGTTTTGAGCACTGCCCTTTATTTATTTACCGATCTTTCAGTATTCAAATCCATCAGAGCAGGTTTCTTTCAAACAGTTTCCATTATTACTACCACTGGTTACACTACGGCAAATTATAGTATATGGGTTCCGGGGCTTCGTTTCTTGCTGATTATCATGATGCTTTTTGGAGGTATGTCAGGATCCACTTCTGGTAACATAAAAATTGGGCGTATTATTCTATATACGAAAATTTCATACAATGAATTAAAACGAGATGTACATCCCAATGCCGTCCTGCCTGTGCTCTTCAACGGTAAAACTATGCCGGCCACGCTCATCTACGGATTATTCGGTTTTCTTTTCTTCTACATTTTTCTGATGATACTTAGCGTGGGTTTTTATTTTACTATGGGACTCAGCATGGAAGAATCTCTTGGTGCCTTTTTGACTAGTTTTGGAAATGTAGGTCCCGGCTTGGGCAATTATTTCAGCAATTTCGAGTCACTGCCCAATATCGCCAAATGGTATTCCGGTTCATTAATGTTGATTGGTCGTCTGGAGATTTATACAGTCTTTTTGTTATTTTCCAGATCATTTTGGCGAAATTGATTTCAATTTGAATTGTTTTAACCACAAAATCATACAGCCATGAAACACCAAATTTTTTATTTTTTCCTTTCTTTATGCTTAACTGCGTCGTTTTCCTGCCAGCGAGAAAACACAGAAATGGACCTGGCTTTTGAACAGGCAGCCCAAATCGAAAAAAGCATAAAGCAAACCTCTTTCCCCGATCGTCGTTTTTCTATCCTGGATTTCGGAGCCCGGGCCGGAGACAGTTGCTTCCTGAACCACGAGGCCATCAACAAGGCTATCCTGGAATGCAGCCTGAGTGGCGGGGGCACAGTGTCTGTTCCTGCCGGAGAATTTCACACCGGCCCCATCCGGCTCAAAAGCAATGTAAACCTGCAGCTGGACAAAGAGGCCATCCTGAAATTTTCGACCGATACCAGCCTCTATCTTCCACAAGTCTTAACCCGCTGGGAAGGAGTGGATTGCTACAATTATCATCCCCTGGTCTACGCCTACGGCGAAACCAATATTGCCCTGACAGGTCAGGGTGTACTCGATGCACAAGGGCAAAAAGGCTGGTGGAGCATGTGCGGTGCCAGGCATTTTGGCTGGACCGAAGGCTTGCCCGGACAAAACCAGGGCGGGCGCAATCGTTTGTTGCGTTCGGCCGAAGAAAAACTAGACATCAGCCAACGCATTATGACGCCTCAGGATGCCCTGCGTCCCCAAATGGTCAATTTTTATCGTTGCAAGCAAGTGCTCATCGAAGGCATCACTTTGCTGAATTCTCCTTTTTGGGTTCTGCATCCCCTACTCTGCGAAGATCTGACCGTACGAGGCGTACACATATATAACCGCGGACCCATCGGCGACGGCTGCGATCCGGAATCCTGCAAAAATGTTCTTATCGAAGATTGCCTTTTTGATACGGGCGACGACTGCATAGCCATCAAATCGGGCAGAAACAACGACGGACGTAAATGGGGACTGCCCTCCGAAAACATTATTGTACGCAACTGTAAAATGAAAAACGGCCACGGGGGTGTGGTGATAGGCAGCGAAATTTCCGGAGGTTACCGCAATCTCTTTGTAGAAGACTGCACTATGGACAGCCCCGACCTGGACAGGGTGATCCGAATTAAAACCAACACCTGCCGGGGCGGGCTGATCGAAAATATTTTTGT
>JAAZGQ010000109.1 GCA_012511135.1 Bacteroidales bacterium
TGCAGGAATGGATGGGCTATCCGCTCTTTTTTGTCTGGATCGTGCTGGCTACCCTGCCCTGCTTTTGGGTAGTAAGCCTGGCCAAAAAACATCTTAAAGAATAAGTATGCTGAATATACTTGCACATATCGCTTTGATGCTTCAGCTCAAAGAAGCAGCTGTAAAAAACACGCTGAATCTGCTGGACGAAGGAGCCAGCATTCCTTTTATCAGCCGTTATCGCAAAGAAAACACCGGAGGACTGGACGAAGTGCAGTTGGGCAGCATAGCCGATCTGTACGAGGAGCTCAAAACTCTGGAAAAACGCAAGGAAAGCATTCTTCAAAGCATAGAGGAACAAGGAAAACTCAGTCCGGAACTAAAACAACAAATTGAGGCTTGTACTCAGAAAAACGAACTGGAGGATCTTTACCTGCCATATCGCCCCAAACGTCGCACCCGGGCACAGATTGCCAGAGAAAAGGGCCTGGAGCCCCTGGCAGCCCTCTTGATGAGGCAAGGCCCACAAGACTTAGGACAGCTGGCTGCCCGTTTTACCGGTACAAACGTGACAGATATTCAGGAAGCCCTGGATGGCGCCTCTGACATCATAGCCGAATGGGTAAACGAAAACAGCAGGGGCCGGCAGCAGCTCAGGAACCATTTCAGACGCAGCGCAATCATTCACTCTGTTCTTGTCAAAGGCAAAGAAAGCGAGGGTCAAAACTACCGGGATTATTTTGATTACAGCGAAGCGCTCCGTTCTTGTTCTTCACATCGCTTTCTGGCCATGATCAGAGGCATGAAAGAAGGCTATCTTAGCATTGCACTCAAACCCGACGACGAGGCTTGCCAGAGCAGCCTGGAGCGTTTGTTTGTAAAGGCAGACAATCCTGCCGGCAAGCTGGTTGCGAATGCGGTAAAAGATGCCTGTAAACGCCTGCTGAAACCTTCTATCGAGAATGAATTTCTGAACCTGAGCAAAGAGAAAGCCGATCAGGAAGCCATTCAGGTTTTTGCTACTAACCTGAAACAATTGCTGCTGGCTCCTCCCCTGGGGCAAAAACGAGTCCTGGCCATAGACCCCGGCTACAAAAGCGGTTGTAAACTGGTTTGCCTCGATGCTCAGGGCAAGCTCCTGCACAACGAAAATATATTTCCTCACCTGGATCAGCGACAAAAAAATCTGGCGGCCAAAAAAATGGCTCAGCTGGTGGAAAGCTATCAGATTGAAGCCATTGCCATAGGCAACGGTACAGCTTCGAGAGAAACCGAGGCTTTTGTCAAGCACTTGAGGCTTGATCGGGTAGTAAGGGTGTATGTAGTAAGCGAAAACGGAGCTTCGGTGTATTCGGCTTCGTCCATTGCCCGGGAAGAATTCCCCGAATACGATGTCACCGTGCGCGGAGCTGTGTCCATTGGAAGGCGATTATGCGATCCTCTGGCCGAACTGGTTAAAATAGATCCCAAAGCCATAGGAGTTGGACAATACCAGCACGATGTCGATCAACATAAGCTCAAAAAAGCCCTGGATCAAACGGTGGTGCATTGTGTCAACGCCGTGGGCGTGAACCTGAATACCGCCAGCAAGCATTTGCTGGCTTACGTGTCGGGCCTTAATGCCCAATCGGCTGCCCGGATCGTTGACTATCGCGACGAAAAAGGAGCTTTCAATCTGCGTAGCGAACTGCTCAGGGTGCCCTCTGTAGGCCCAAAAAGTTTTGAACAGGCGGCAGGCTTCCTGCGTATACCCGGTTCCGCTCATCCTCTGGACAATACAGCCGTCCATCCGGAACGCTATGCTCTGGTTGAAAAAATGGCCTCCGATCTGGGCTGCTCCACCGAAAGCCTGATCCGTGATGCAGCCTTGCGTAAACAAATTCCTCTGGAAAACTATTTGGATGAGCATACCGGCTGGCCCACCCTGAACGATATTATGCAGGAACTCGACAAACCCGGACGTGACCCCCGGGCAAAAATCGAAGTCTTTGAATTCGATCCCAAGATTAGAAAATTCGAAGACCTGCAAGCGGGCATGGTTTTGCCCGGCATTGTGACCAACATTACCAATTTTGGCTGTTTTGTAGATATAGGCATTAAGGAAAACGGCTTGCTTCACCTTTCCCAGATGGCTGATCGCTTTGTTAGTCAGGCTACTGAGGTGGTAAGTCTGCATCAACACATCAAAGTCAGGATTCTATCGATTGAACCCGAACGCAGGCGTATTCAATTGTCCTTAAAAAATTTAGCCTAGGCTGCCTGAGTAAACAAAAACTTGTGCCATTGCATAAAATAATCTATTTTTACCAAGCTTTTGCTTCGCATTGCCAGCTTATGAGTTTATGAAATCCTTACAAAAGAAACAATACGCTGTCGGCCTTGCCCTGAGCGGCGGAGGAGCCAAAGGTTTTGCCCATGCCGGAGCTATTAAGGCACTCGAAGAATTTCACATTTATCCCGACCTCATTTCGGGCACCAGTGCAGGAGCTATTGTTGGTTCTCTCTATGCCGATGGATGCAATCCCCACGAAATCATTGAACTTTTCAACCACACTTCCTTTTATAAATTTGCCAGTTTTGCCCGTTCCAAAAGTGGCCTGTTCAAAATAGACAATTTCCGCAAGGCCATGGAGCAAAAGCTCAAAGCCAAGACTTTCGAAGAGCTGAACATCCCTTTGTATGTGAACGCTACAGATATGTTTCACGGCAAAAACGTGTTTTTCAGTTCCGGCAGCTTGTTGGATAAGGTCATAGCCTCCTGCAGTATTCCCATAATCTTCGAACCTGTGCTCATAGATGGCATTCACTACTCCGACGGAGGCCTGCTGTGCAACTTTCCGGTAGAGGTCTTGCGCAAACAATGTCAATATTTGATAGGTGTCAATGTGAGTCCTGTGGATATAGATCACGAAGAACAACTGAACCTCTTGGATATTATTCAACGTACTTATTTTTTCATTCGTAAATCCAATGTGATAAACTCCAGAGAACAATGTGATTTATTGATTGAACCGCCCTCTATTGATAAATACGGCATGTTTGATGCCGTCAAGAACGAAGAAATATTCCAGTTGGGTTATCAGGCTGCCCTGGCCATATTGAATGCTCAACCGGAAATAGTAAAAGAGATGCAGGCATTGGGTTCTCCCCGACGACTAAAACATGAAATCAATTAAACTCTATATTCAAACTTTCCGCCCCAGAACCCTGCCATTGTCGGTTTCGGGCATAGTCCTGGGCAGCTTGCTGGCCGCTTCCGAAGGATATTTTAATATCTGGACCTTTGTTCTGGCTATCTTGACAACTTTGAGTCTGCAAATTCTGTCGAACATTTCCAACGAACTGGGTGACGCACAAAAAGGCACCGATACCGCCGACCGCAAAGGCCCCGCCTATGTGCTGCTTTCGGGAGCTCTCACCCAAAAGGATTTCAAGTACCTGATTATTGTCTTCGGCCTGCTAAGCGTCGTCTTTGGCAGTATGCTGGTGTACAACTCACTGGATTATTTCTTCAGCAAAGAAGGCCTGATTATGCTGGCTTTCGGGGGCTTGGCCATTATCGCTTCCATCACTTACACCTTAGGCAGGAATCCCTATGGCTACCAAGGCTGGGGCGATTTGTTTGTGTTTGTGTTTTTCGGCCTGTTGAGCACCCTGGGAGTCTATTTTTTGCAGAGCGGACAAGTACCTTTTTTGCTGTTGCTTCCTGCCTCGGCTTGTGGCTTCCTTATCACCGGAGTGCTAAACCTGAATAATATCCGGGATATGGAGACCGATAAGATCAACCGGATCACTCTGCCCCTTTTGTTGGGCAGGCGCAAGGCCAAAATCTATCACAAGCTGCTGGTCTACGGAGCTTTTGCGCTGATGCTGATCTATAACCTGATTAAAGGACTGGACTGGCCTCAATATCTTTTCTTGCTTTTACTTCCTTTGGCGGTATTTCACCTACATCGTGTGCGTAAGCTCAACGACGGGTTACTCGATCCGCAACTGCCGGTTCTGGTGTTGCTGACCATTCTGTTTAGTCTGGTGGTGGGATTTACTTCTTTCCTGTAAAAATACGAGCCAGCCCCATGCTCAGTGCTTGCTGCCGTGTTTCGGTATAACCGCAGGATTGCAGGATCTTTAGGAATTCTTTGGGCTTGGGGAAATGCAAAACGGAAGCCGGTAAATAGGCATAAGCTTGCTTATCGCCCGAAATCATCCCGCCTATCCAGGGTAAAACCCGGGTGAAGTAAAAGGAATAGAGTGCATACAAAAAACGCCCCTGTGGTACAGAAAGTTCCAGTATCAAAAGCATTCCTCCGGGTTTGAGCACCCGCAGCATCTCCTGTAAGCCCAGCTCCAGGTTTTCGTAATTACGTACGCCAAAAGCCACTCCTACTGCATCAAAACTGTTGTCAGGATAAGCAATGGCTTCACTGTCGCCCTGCTCAAGCTGTATAATTTCGCTCAGGCCCAGAGCCTGAACCTTTTGTCTGCCTATACGTAACATTTGTTCCGATATATCCAATCCCAACACCGAGGGGACACCGGCTTTGGCGAGGGCAATGCTGAAATCGGCTGTTCCGCAGGCCATGTCCATTACCCGTTCATGGGCTTGTCCAAGAATCTTTCTGACGGCTTTACGCCTCCAGCTTTTATCCACATTGAGCGAGAGCAGATGGTTTAATTGATCGTAGTGCGGAGCAATATGATCAAAAAGATTCGTAATAGCCTTCTTTTTAGGCATGTGAATTAGTGTTTTGTGTGATGAAACATAAGGCCAAGATAAATTCTGGGGCCTTTTACAAAATCATCCTGAGGATTGGAAAGATTCATCAGGTAATCGATTTTGAAGATCAGGTGCATTTTATCGCTCAGGCTGTATTCCATGCCTGCGAAAGGACAGAAAGCCATAAAAGAATAGTTTCTGTAGGAAGCTGCCTGTTCTGTTGCGTAATCCAGAGGATTGTCCTGCAACAAAGTCAGATTTTTAACGGAGCCGCCTCCCAGGGTCCCTCCGCCAAAAGGTTTGAATTTACCGATTTTCCAATGGTAATCGGCTAAAAGACCTCCCCAGCCTATGGTGACATTGCTGTTGTATTTTCCGTAACGCAGTGTGGTGCTGTATCCTTCTGTGCCCAGGCGCCAATGATCTCCGAAATGAAGGCGAATGGCACCACCCAAACCCAGGGGCAGCCCTCTCATTTCTTCCACAGACAAGAGTGTTTCCTGAGCATCGCAGACCGCAGTCTTTCCCCCAAAAAAATAACCGCTGTGGGGCATCATACCACCGGAAAACCCTTTGTATGCAAACCTTGCCCCATTTTCACGGGCAAAGCAACTGTTGTTAATGCTGAAAATAACAACAATAAATAGGAATAATCTTCGAATCATCGCACTATTAGCCAGATATTTAAATGCATAAAAATCAATTTATAAAAAAAAGGCAAAGGTAGGTATTCCTTCAGAAATCCTGAAATAAAACTCTACTGACTTGCCCATAAAAAGGACAAGCTTTCCCCGGCTAAAAACCTCTGATATCTTCGAGCAATTGTTTTATATGCTGTCCGGGAGTGGCCCAACTGGTGCAAATACGCACTGCAGTCTGCTTATCGTTGGGTTTGGCCCAGAAACTAAAGACATAATTCTTTTCCAGATACCTCAGCAAAGGGTCGGGTAAGATCGGAAATTGTTGATTGGTAGGCGACTCAGACAAAAAAGTATAGCCCATTTTTTTAAGCCCTTCGCGCAATTGCAATGCGAGATCAACCGCGTGTTTAGAAATCTCGAAATACAAATTATCCTGAAACAACGTTTCAAACTGTATCCCCAACAATCTGCCCTTGGCCAGCATACCCCCTTTTTGCTTGATCTGATAGCGGAAATCCTTTTTCAGTTGCTCTCGGGTAATAACCACAGCTTCGCCAAACAAGGCTCCGACTTTGGTCCCTCCAATATAAAAGACATCGCAGACGCGGGCAATTTCTTCCAATTCGAGATCGTTACCTTCGGCTGCAAGCGCATAGCCCAGACGGGCGCCGTCCAAAAACAAGGGCAGATCATAGCGACGGCAAACTTTGTGAACTTCCCTGAGTTCAGAACAGGAATAGATCGTTCCTTTTTCGGTGGACTGCGATATATATACCATGCCGGGTTGAACCATATGCTCCCGGCTGGGATCGTTTAAATGTTCCAGACAGAGGGCTTCCACTTGTGCAGCCCGAATCTTGCCATCCTCCGAGGGCAGAGCCAGCACTTTGTGGCCGGTGGCTTCGATGGCTCCGCTTTCGTGAACATTGATGTGGCCGCTTTCGGCGGCTATGACTCCCTGATGCGGACGCAGAATGGAAGAGATAACCGTAGTGTTGGTCTGTGTGCCCCCAACCAAAAAGTGAACATCGGCGGCCGGAGCTCCGCAAGCTTGTTTAATCAAATCGGCAGCTCGTTCGCAATAGGAATCTTCTCCATAGCCGATCGTTTGTTCCAAATTGGTACGGAGCAGGCTTTCCATAATGTGGGGATGTGCTCCTTCGGAATAATCGCATTCAAGTCTGATCATCTTAGTCATTTTTGAGCTTAATAATGATCTGTAAACAGATCAATCTTCTACGTAAAATTGGAAAATAGTGCTGTGATTATACACTTGGCCGGCTTGCAAAACACAATCGGGGAAACCACTTTGATTGGGGCTGTCCGGAAAAAATTCCGGCTCCAGGCAAAAAGCCTCGCGGTAAGCCAGGTTTTTCCCGTCCAAAGCCGGCAGATCGCTGCGCAGGTAATTGCCGCTGTAAAACTGAATGCCCGGTTTGCTGGTCCAGACCTTGAGTCCGCAACCGCTTTCGGGAGCGAAGACCTCTACGGCCAATGCCAGGCTGCCATACTCTTCTTTGTTGATGACAAAACAGTGGTCGTAGCCGGCACCATTGATCAGTTGAGTTTCCTGATTATCTATCTCCTTCCCTATGGCTTTAAACTCGCCGAAATCAAAAGCCGTGTCTTTGACAAGACGTATTTCACCAGTAGGAATGGCATCTGCGTGAATAGGTATATAACGGTCTGCGTGTATTTTCATCCGATGATCCAGAATATTGCCACCTCCGGCCAGATTGAAATAGGCGTGACTGGTCATATTGAGCGGAGTGGCTTTGTCGGTAGTTGCCGAGTACAAAATACTCAATTCGTTGGTAGCAGACCAGCCATAGCTGGTTCTGATTTTGAGTTTTCCCGGAAAACCTTCTTCTCCATCCTGCGATTCGCAGCTGAAATGCACGTATTCTTCGTCGGTTTCAAAATCCCAGTATTTGGTATGAAATCCCTCGATGCCACCATGCAGGCTGTTGTCACCGTTGTTGGCAGCCAGGGAATATTCCAGGCCTTCGAGCACAA
>JAAZGQ010000110.1 GCA_012511135.1 Bacteroidales bacterium
GATGCCGGGAATAAAAGAGCATATTGTTTATTCCGAATTGGGAACTCCCTACACTCTGAAGCGTTACACTTCCAATCCCGAAGGTGCTGTTTACGGCTTTGCCCAGCTGCCCGGCCGGCAACAGCCCGACCTGAGCTTTTTGCCCTCCAATCTCTACATAGCCTCGGCCTGGGGCAAAACGGGAGGGGGCTTTTCGGGAGCCATCCTGGTCGGCTATCTCTCGCCTTTGACAGTGCTGCGAAATAAGACCTGAAAAAATACCGAAAAAGGCCGCCCGTTTAGTAGGAAATTCTGAAGAGCTCTGTCTAATACTCTTAAAATGGAATAAATGACCGATCCCGAGATTATTGACAACATCCGTTCCGGAAACACACAGGCTTTTCAACTTTTGGTGGAACGTCATCAGGAAATGGTGTTTCGTACCGCCCTGGGTTTTGTACATGTCAAAGAAGAGGCCGAAGACATAGCCCAGGAAGTGTTTATCTCGGTTTTTCGTTCCATGAGTCAATTTACCGGGCAGTCGGAGTTTTCCACCTGGCTCTACCGCATTGTTGTCAATACCAGTTTGAATCAGCTCAGGAAAAAGAAACGCCAGGAATGGTTGCAAAGTGCCGGCGATGCCCTGACCCAAGTCTTTGAACGGGCAACGGACGACAAAAATCCCGAGCAGACTATGCTGGAAGAGGAGCGTGACCGGGCTGTCCGCCGGGCCATCGATTCCCTGAGCAAGAAACAACGTACCGCCCTGATCTTGCAAAAATACGACGAGCTCTCGCAACGCGAGATAGCCGAAATTATGCAGATCAGCGAGGGAGCCGTAGAACAACATTTGCAACGGGCCAGGCAAAATCTTCAAAAAAAACTGGCTCCTTTAGTAGGATAATAAAACCAGCATTGTCTAACACTATAAATACGCTTCAAAAAATGAATACAAGCAACTATATTGACCAATACATAGAAAAGGAAAAGCAAATCAAAGCCAATCCTTTTTTATCGACCCGCATCATGGCAGGCATCCAGGCTCCCGGGCCCAAAAAAGCCAGTCTCTGGCAAAGTATGGCCGTGGCAGCCGGTCTGGCTCTGGCGGTAGTTTCGGGACTGGCCGTGGGCACCATGTACAGTGAGCGGGTGCAAAATTACGCTGCCCTGAATATCAACGACAGCAGCATGGAAAATTTAAACCTCTATTATAACCTGAGCGATGAATAAATCAAAAGCACTCCTTTGGCTGGTGATTTTGCTGGCGGTGTTGAATCTGAGCACCATAGCAGCCGTAGTTTATCACCACATCCGCGAAGAACAGGGACTGACAGGCATCAGCCTCGATGCGCAGGGAGAAAACTGTCTGAATGGTCGTTATTTCCGCCAGGAACTGGGATTTAACGACGAACAAATGAAGGTGTTCCGGGAGGCCAACCAACATTTTCAACCCCTGGCCCAGGACATCGTTCAGCAACTGGACGCACTCAGAAACGAGGCTTTTGCCTTGCTGAATACGACGGAGCCCGATCAACAAAGGCTGCAGAATATTTCCTCCGAAATAGGTGCTTTGCACACCGAGCTCAAAAACGCCACCAATCATTATTACTTAAGCCTAAGAGCGGTATGTAGTCCTCAACAGGCCCAAAACTTGCAACAAGTGTTTACCCCTCTGTTTCAGGACGCTTCCTGCAACAATCCGCAAAGGCGAAATGCGGCTATGCATCCCCGTCAGGATGCCCGGTAAGACAAAAGCAATCAAGGAAGAATAAGCAATCAAAGAAGAATAAACAATCACCAACAATAATGCAGGAAGAGTCGACATCCTGCCAACAGTAGAATTTATTAATCAACAACAAAAACAAAACTAAAATGAAAACAAAACTTTTTTTAATAGCGATAGCCGTGATGGCTTTTGCAGGAACAAGTTATGCCCAGGCCAAGGCTGACAAAACAACCGGCAAAGCCGCCGCTGACACAGAAACTGTGCAAACCGACGCCGCCAACAGAGGCCCCAATTATGTGGATGCCAACAACGATGGTGTTTGCGATAATTTCGAAAACAACACCAACAGACGTGGTGACGGCAA
>JAAZGQ010000111.1 GCA_012511135.1 Bacteroidales bacterium
ATCGAATTCTTAAAAGAAGGTTCCAAAGTCAAGGCTTTTGTTTTTTTCAAAGGACGTTCCATTTTATTCAAGGAACAGGGAGAGCTTTTATTATTGCGCTTTGCCAACGACCTTGAAGACTATGGTAAAGTGGAAAATTTACCGGTACTGGAAGGAAAACGAATGATAATTATGGTAGCTCCGATCAAAAAGAAAGTAGCCGTCTCTGCTCCTTCCAAACCAAAATCATCGACAGATTCATCATCCAAAAAATCAGTTGATGATACTATTACAAATGAAAAAGAATAAAAAAACCGTGCGAACGGACTGTAATACAATCAATTAAAAACAATTTAAAGTAAAACAAAATGCCAAAGATGAAAACTAACTCCGGTTCCAAAAAGAGGTTCGCCCTTACCGGAACAGGTAAAATCAAAAGAAAACATGCATTCAAAAGTCATATCCTGACCAAGAAAACAACCAAGCAAAAACGCAATCTCACCCATAGCGGGCTGGTAGATAAAAGCGATATGAACAACGTTCGTTTTTTGTTGGGTATGAAATAATGCCATTTCTACATTGTTTATTACTTATTAGTTAACCGAATGCTTTAGCCCATAAGATCATCTGAGAAGAATGACGCTAACATTCAAAAAAAATTACTACAATGCCAAGATCAGTTAATCACGTAGCTTCAAGAGCTAAAAGAAAAAAGATTCTATCCTTGACCAAGGGATATTTCGGATCCAGAAAAAATGTATGGACCGTAGCTAAAAACACCTGGGAAAAGGGTCTCACCTATGCCTATCGCGACCGCAAAGCCAAAAAACGCGAATTCCGCGCCTTATGGATACAGCGCATCAACGCCGCCGCCAGACTGGAAGGTTTTTCATACAGTCGTCTGATGGGTGCTCTGCACAAAGCCGGCATCGAAATCAACCGCAAGGTACTGGCCGATTTGGCCATGAACGAACCCCAAGCCTTCAAGGCAATCGTTGAAAAAGCTAAAAACGCTTAAGAAGGCAAAATATTTAAGCAATACACATAAAAAAGTCCCGAAATTTCAAAGTTTCGGGACTTTTTTTAATGCAAGATCGAATAATTCTTTTATATTTGTGTCACGGAAGTCGTGTCGATCTGATTGGTAAACTCATCAAATTAATTATGAAACACCGAGACACAGCTTAGGTCTTTCAATGGCGGGCCACACTTCTCAGGAAGCGCTCTTCGGAGCAAAGTGGATTACAAAGAGGACCGGCACTCAAATCTTTTGTTCATCGGAGTTTTCACACATCCATCGGCACGGCTTCTTTTTTTCTCTACCCAAAAAATCTTCTTATCGGTTCAGGTTCTTATTCATCAGCAATTTCCCCTGATATTCACCCGTCAGCGTTTCATAAAAGGCTTCGAAGGCATCAAGTTCCTCCTCTTCAAGGCTTATGTCCAATTGATACAAAGCCATGTCAGCTGTGGCATCCCGGAGGTTTTTCCTGGTTCCGTCGTGAAAATAGGGTTCTGTCAGAGCGATATTGCGGAGTCCCGGAACTTTGAAACGATGTCTGTCTCTTTCGATTCCGGTTTCTTTGAATCGGCCCATATCATCAAGTGAAAGCTCTGTATTGCGATCTGCAAAATAATCCCGGGCCATGCCCATCTTTTCGTAAGACTGTCCTCCCATATAAACTCCCACGTGGCAGGTGGCACATTCGTAATCCTTGAACAAGGCATAACCTTTTAATTCCAGTTCTGACATAGCCGAAGCTTCTCCTTTCAAATAACGATCCAATCTGGAATTGGGAGTTAACAATGTCTTTTCGAATTCAGCAATAGCATCTGTGATAGTTGCTTCTGAATAACCTTCGGGGTAAACCTTATGAAATTGCCGGCTTAATTCTTTGTCCTGTTTGAGTTTGTCTATTATTTGTTCAAAAGAGATACTGGCCATTTCCACCGGATTCAAGGGGGGTTGGGCAGCCTGAGTTGCCAGTGTGGGTGCTCTGCCGTCCCAAAACTGAACAAAATTATAGACCGAATTAAAAACGGTAGGCGAGTTGATGGTTCCAATCTGTCCTCCGACCCCGGGCGAGAATACCTCATTATCAACCCCTGCCGTCTCCAGATCATGACAACTGGCACAGGATAAAGTATTGTCAAGCGAGAGGCGGGTATCGTGATACAACAAGTCTCCTAAAGCTACTTTTGCCTGATCTACAGGGATGTAATCTTCTACTGGCTGCACAGCTTCATTAAGGAATTCGTCAGCAGCCAGACCATTGCTGTAATGTGCCAGACGATGATTTCTTGCCCAGTTCAGTATAATTTCTCTTTCGGCCTCAGTAGTAAAAGAAGCCCAGTGAATCATATAATAATTGAACAAAGGCATGGTTCTGTCCAAGATCGATTTTTCTATTTTGGCCAAAGCCACCTCTCCTACCGGCTGATTGGCTTTCAACGCAGTCATTGCCTCATTCAGGTCAATTTGTACCAGAGCTTCGGCGGCATCCTCGCGAACCATTTTTCCAATGACGGGGAAATTGGAATAAAAAGGAAACTCGGGCTCCATATTATGGCAAACCAGGCAACCACCCTTGTCCAATATCATTTGAACCCGGAGATTCTCGGCGTATTCTTCTGAAGGTACTCTGTTAAGCAGCCTGAAAATCAGAAGTATTAAAAAAGAAGCAACAATAATCAAACCGGCAAGAATATACACCAAACGCTTCATGGCAATTAATTTTAAGATCCGTAAACATGTATGCTTTGTTGGGCAGCAGGCAGGTAATTTAATCCATACCAGCACATCTGCAGGGCAACAAAAGCAAAAATCAAGACCAAATATACTATTTTTTTGTTTCTATAACGAAATCTGATTAAATGAATGTACAATATATATACAATCCATGTGATGGCAGCCCAGGTTTCCTTGGGATCCCATGACCAATAATTGCCCCAGGCTTCTTTTGCCCAAAGCGCTCCAAATAACATCCCCAGGCTAAAACAGCTAATGCCGGCTATGACCAGATGCCAGATAGCCCTGTCTACATTCAGGGCAGGTTTAAACAAAGCTGCCAGAGCCAACAAAAAACTACAGCCCAACAAAGCATAAGAGAAAATATACACCGTGACGTGCGGTATAAACCAGGGACTTTGCAAGGCCGGCATCAATACCTGATTGTGAATTTCCGGTTTGAACAGGTTGACCATCATAAAAACGATGGACATCAATGCCGAAAAGGATAATATCCAGGGAAATCGCCATAAAACATAAGTTATCAATCCGGCCACCCCCATAAATAAGGCATACCAGAGGCGGGTTTCTCCTATGGTTTTGAGCGGCGGGCGTTCGAGATATTGCCAGAAACTTATAATATAAACACTTATAATCACTATGCCGGCAACAGAACATAGCAAAGCTTTTCGGGAGATTGCCTCAGACTGTAAGGCTTGATTTTTGGCCTTCAGCAAGGCAAAAAGCGCAGCCAGGATCCAGCAGA
>JAAZGQ010000112.1 GCA_012511135.1 Bacteroidales bacterium
ATAGTTTAGTTATTAAAATCTTTATTTGAGAGCAATTTTTAAGACCACTGCACTGGCCGGTTCTAACTCAAGAGTAATTATTTGCTTGCGTATGGCCGGTTTTTTTAATTTTTGCCATTGGCCCTTCCAGTTTCCATCGGCTTCTATGCTTGCTCCGCCCAGAAGAACGTCTTTTGCAGGGGCGCCGACATAGTTATCTTTTGCCTTAAGTTGCAGCACTGCGGCCTGTGAAAAATCCCGGTCGAGGCTGATGCTGACAGTTCGTATACCGGAGGGCCGGCTTTCCTCATCAATTGAATTGGAAAGCTTGCCGTCAGCCGTCATTGCATGAGATGCCGGAATGTTTTTGTTGATTAGGGTAATCAACACTTCGTTGTCCTTGTTCAGGTAAGCGTAGGTACTCAATTGCTGAGCCGGGGCCGAACTGATTTTCAACGGCAAAACCCGACCTTCAGCCCCTTGTTCAAACATCTTGATGCCATAGGCCAGCGGGCGGGCCTCCAAAGCTTTGCCGGAGCGTACGAACACGGCGTAACGGCAGGGCAGGGCAATGGCCCCTCCGGTGGAATCTCCGGTGTGAAAGTTTAAGCCTGCTATGCCTTGCGCCGACCACCAATGCAGGTAATCGAGGCCCCACAATGCCGAGACGTAGCGGTCGCTGACTCCTCGCAGTCCGCTGTACCACAGATTGTTGGTTTCGGTGAGCCTAAAGCTGAGCTCTTTGCCCTTTACGGCCTCCAGCATACCGTCCCTGACTTCCCGGTAAATAGTGTAGGCAGAATCGCTAAGCAAATCATTTCTGCGCAAAAGAGTATCGCGCGGAATCAGTTTACTGACGTCGTGTTCTTTGTAATTGACGTAGGAACAGCCAAAGGGGTAATTATGCTGGCTTAGTTGAACCAGACGCCCTTTGCCTTCTGCAAAATCATCGGCCAATAGTTTCAGCCTTTCTGCATCGGGATTCTGATCGGGTCCGCTGAAAACGGCCTGCGGACAGGTTTCCAGTATGGCGTCCCGGATGGCTGTCCATTTGCTGACATAAAGAGCGTAGTCTTTGTAGTAGCTGGGTTCATTGCCAATGGCAAAGCTTTCGAGTTGATCAGCGTAATTGTCCAGAATAAAGCGGGCTGTGTTTTTGGCGTACCAGGGATCGCTCTCTTTGAGCCGGAAGGAATAGATCACCTTAAGTTTTGCTGCTTTGGCAAATTCGAAAAAAGAACGAATGTCGGCTTCGGCGGGTTGGGGGATGCTTGCTTCGTCTACCGAATTTCCCCCCAGGCGGATATGCCTGATACCAAGTGTACTGAAAATATTCAGTAATTCTGTATTGTTGGGGTCAAAGTAATAATTACCCCGCTGCGGCAGCAGGCTGCTGCACTCGTAGCTGAGTCCGATAATCTGATCGGAGAGATTGATGCCCGGATCAAGAGTCTTTATCTGCATACTGAGCTCTGCTTCTGTTGTCCGATGGCAGGACATAAACAAAGGGCTTAGCAGCAGTGCAATTACCCAAGGTCTTAAAAATCTTTTCATACTGTTTATTATGCTTGCGACAAATATAGCGAATTCCCTTAAGTCTTGTATACTGTGTCGGAATCCCGATTTTGCACGGGCAGGATAGCTTAGGGCTTTTTTTCTGCATGAAAGAGCTCTGGTCTTCGATTTTATGATAATTTTGTGCCATATTTACCCATGTTTTAATATACTGTGCTGATTGGCACTTAAGTTTTTTTGTAAAAAGCCTTAGTAATGAAAATCTTTTTTAAGCCTTGCGCCTTGTTGATGAGCAGGAAAATCCTTTTTCCGCTCTTTTTGTTGTTGCTGCCCTTGGTGTTGAACGCTGCTTCTGGTCTATGGAACAGTCCGCTTGCCGGAGGCCCGATTGCTTATACGGTCACCGAAGCGGAGTCACCCCTAAAGGATTACGCCGGAAAGTACCTGACGGTAGTGTATCTCGAAAATCTTAATTTTGCCAGGATTGGCCAAAACAGCAATGCCGACAATGTTTCCTGGTTGCTTGAGCAAGGTTACAGAGTTATAGAGCTGGACTACGCGAATCACAGTAATGCCGTTTCACCCCATATAAACAGAGATATTATCGCCATAAACGATGCCCTGGCTTCAGGCTCTTTTTGCGGACTCAGTAACAGTTCCACTTACAGGAGCTATGTTTTGTTCGAAGGCTACCGCATAGCCCGTGATGTGGCCTATTTCAAAGACGATCCTACGGTTTATAACTGGCCTTCCGGATATACTCAGGGCGATTCCCTGTATATGGACATTATTTATCCGGCCAATCCCCGGGAGCCCGTGCCGGTGGTTTTGTCTTTTTCGTACAGCAACAGCTACGCCACTTACGACAGTAACAGTGGTATGATGACAGACGCCCAAAAACATCAACGTCTGTATTTGCCCTACACATTGGGACTTTTCGATGATTCCTTTCTGGAAGGCGCGCCAGCCAGAGGCATCGCCTGGGCCATTGCAGATCACCCCAAATATTGCAACTGGGGCTCAGGTAAACCCACCGGCGGAGCCAACGACACCTATAAATCCTATCAAACCAATCCGGACGCCGCACAAAAAGTTAAATCAGCCGTTCGAACGCTCAGAGCCAAAAGCAAGGAGCTCGGATTGTCGGGTAAAATTGGAATTTACGGATTCTCACGTGGTTCCGATGCCGGTGCCATGGCGGTGGGCGATCGCTTTGTTCCTGAATTTGAAAATGCCGGACTACATATCGGTTTATCCGATGATGTGCAGGCAGCAGCGCTGGGCCCGGGCGTGTTCGATTTTACCCAAATTTATAATACAACAAACGATGGCGACGGCAATCTGGAAACACGTTGTCCCTGGGCCTGGGGGCCGCTGAACGAAAATTTCGAACTTTGGGAAAGGATGGGGGCGGCCTATCTGGTGCAAACCGACCTGTC
>JAAZGQ010000113.1 GCA_012511135.1 Bacteroidales bacterium
ACGAGTTTATTAGTTCATTGAGTACAAATAGCAACAGGATCTCAATTATTGCACCTCAACAATTACCCTTTTGTACCTGCTCAGCGAGGGACTAGCCTTATCGCTGACAGCCAATACGATGTGCATGGTCCCCATTCGGACATTTTCCGGGGCAATAAACCAGGCTTCCTGCTTGTCTGAATCGTTTATTTTCAAAGGACTACCCGTCCTGGCCGTACTCATGGCAAAAGTTCCGGGTTCTCCGTACAAAAACCACTTGTATGAAAGGCTGTCTGCATCGGGATCGGAACTGCCCGCTGCGCTTAAATTCACCCGCTCCCCTGCTTGTACCCGAAGATACGATTCGTGCCCGAGTTTGGGAACCGGAGGGTGATTTGCCTGCTCATAGGTTTTGATTGTCCAATCCATCCGAGCCGAGAAATCATTTTGAAAATGTTCTCGCCAACGCCATATAGTGGCGTGATTGCTGGTGTGCCAACGGCCGTCGCTGCCCAGAACCTCGTCCATGGCATTGGTCCACAGCGGACGGGTTTCAGGCTCAAGAAACCATTTCTCAAATTTGGGCAGGTAATATTCGTAGCGACCGCCCCAGCTTCCCCAATCGGGATGTTCCGGATCACCCAGCCCATTATCTATCAAGAACATAAAGCTCGGAGAATCGCCTTCCATCAAGAATTTTATATCCGGGTATTGCTGTCCCAAAGGCCCTTTGTTTTGAATGTTGTTGTCCACCCAATTATTGTCGACCAGACTGAAATCGCCTCCGGGGCAACGGGCATGAAAGTAATCACCGCTGATTCCGCTCCAGGTGGCGTAATGATAGCCTCCGTAACGGTGAAAACCGGGACTGGCAATATAAAATAAATCCGGAAAGGTTTTGCGTATCCAGGGGCCGCTGTCGTCCTGGTCGGAAATGGTATACACTCTGAGTTTGGAAACAAAGTGTTCCAATTCTTTTTGTGAGCGGGTATCTTTTACTTTCCACAAAGCCTGTGCCAGGCAGTTCGGACCTCCCCAGGCCAAGACCCAGACCGGTCGTGAATCGGGACGATCGACCGTTTGTATAATTAAATCTGAACCGGGAGAATCCATGCCCTTCCCGACAGCTCTCATGCCGTAATCGGCTCTTCCTTCCCTTACAACAGACATTAAATATGCTGCGGAAGGAAAACCCGGCTCGTGTTTTTCCAGGTTATCCCTGACCTGGCCGTAAGCCTGCAGTATTTCCTTAATGCGCCAGGCAGCTGTTTTATTTTGTTGATGAACCGATGTGGTTGCCACCAAACCTTCTACATCCCATTGATTGGAATAACATAAAAACCGCACCAGCGACATGGCATCGTCAGGTTCGTTTTCGATGTCGGTCAATACGATAAGCCTGTGTTTGTCTGAGGCAAGAAGAGTATTACTCTCAGATATTGTACAAAGTAACAACCACAGCATTATGATTCTTAATGCCATTTGCCCCGGGCGGGATCTTGTAGCTTGAAAATAACAATTGGGTGTTTTTCTGTTTGGCATCGTTTCGAGGATAAGCTGTTGTTAATCGATACTGTTAAGGTATTGTTCCAGCATGGTATAAGCTTCCTTGTTTATTTTATTGCGGTCTTCGGGATCTTTGGGATTCAGGCCCTGTTTCTTTTCCCAATCATCGGGCATGCCATCCAAATCGGTATCCAGAGGAGCTTGGGCAGCCTTCAATTGCGGCCAGCCGCCTACGTCTTCCTGGCTTTGAATAATACGGCCGCTGCGATTTCTGACATCATCTACAATACGCAAATCTGTGGCGTCACGTACAGGAAGGCTGGCGCCGCCTGTTTCGAGCACTTTGTTGTAAGCTGTGAGAGCCTCCTCGGTTTGAACAAGACCGGACTCAAAGGCTTGGTCTTGTTTGTAAGCCGAAATCTCTTCCGGAGTCCAGCTTTTATTGAATTTTACCAGCTTCCATTGATCTTCGGGCAAGGTATCCATGTAGTAATTTCCGGCAAAGTAGGCACGATTGTAGGCTGAGCCTGTAGAATAGGCAATACCGCTCGCTTTTGAATCCTGCCCGGGAATAAAGTAATTGTTTACAAAATTCAACCGGGTGACACTCAGTTTGTCGGCATTGTAAGCGGCATGTTCCCCGCCCCAGTTGTAAACGACGTTGTTTCTGAAATCGAGCAACAAACCCAGGGGATCCTTATCGTGCGGGTTGGAATCGTAATTGCCCGGTCGGGGATTGCGTCCCCTGTTGTGAGCATACAAATTATGCAGGAAGCTGTATTTGGCTCCTCCGGTGCCGCGTACCAGGGAACCAAAACCATGTCCGTCCGGATTGAGGCCTTCGGTGATGAAACACCATTGAACGGTAACATTGCTCAAATCCGGAGCTTTGGTCGAAGCAGACAACACCTCGTCCAGACTCCAGCTGGCAGAACAATGATCCAAAATAATATGTTGGCCGGAAGAAATACCGATGGCATCTTTGCCCTGTAAACTTCCCTGTCCGTGCTTGCCGTCACCCAGCCTGACACGGAGGTAGCGGATTATAACATGATCCGCTGCGACGCGAAGGGTCTCGCCTCGGATACAAACACCCTCTCCCGGAGCCGTTTGCCCTGCTATGGTAATGTAGGGATGCTTGATATCCAGTCTTGTTTTTAAATCAATGATGCCCGAAACAGAGAATACAAGGGTACGCGGACCTTCCTGCTCTACTGCCTCCCTCAAACTGCCCGGCCCTTCGTCGTTCAGATTGCTTACATAAATCACTTTTCCTCCCCGGCCTCCGCGGGAATTTACACCAAATCCTTCAGCTCCCGGAAAAGCAGAGGGTTGAGCAAAGCTGCAAGAAAAACATAATACTAAAATGAGCCCTGTGAATAGTTTTCTTTTCATAACAGTAGTTTATAATATAACAGCCGACAACTTCTACACTTTATTGTATGTACAAAATCAAAGCTCCTGCATTACCAAATAAACAGTGTAGGCGGTATAGGAGCCAAACAAAATAGCAGCTTCCCAGCGATCCAGCCGTTTTCTTTTTCCGGTAAGCATTGCAATCAGCAGAAAAACAGTACCTCCTATCAGTATTAACAAATCCTGATTGAATTTTGGATTATAAGCAATCGGCCTGATAAGGCTGCTTATGGATAAAATCAATAATATATTGAAAATGTTGGAACCAACAATATTTCCTATAGCGATATCGGAATTCTTTTTGAGCGCAGCCACTACCGAAGTCACCAATTCCGGCAGGGAAGTACCTGCTGCAACAATAGT